>DASZOD010000346.1:0-9942 GCA_035550935.1 Egibacteraceae bacterium
GCCGGAGGGTGGGCGTCCGCTAGGCTGCAGGCGGTGATCACGGCCATCGTCCTGCTGCACGTCGACGTCCACGCCATCCCCGAGACCGCCCAGGCGATCGCCGACATCGACAGCGTGTCGGAGGTCTACTCGGTCACCGGCGACTGGGAGCTGGTCGCGATGGTGCGGGTGCGCGAACACGAACAGCTCGCCGACGTCGTCACCGGCGAGATCGCCAAGGTGCCCGGCATCACTGGCACCCACACGATGGTCGCCTTCCGCGCCTACTCCACCAGCGACCTCCAGCGGATGTGGGGCGTGGGCTTCGAGGAGGCCGAGGGCGTCTAGCTTCCCCCCACGGCAGGCTCCTCGACCGGGAACAGGATCACCAGCACGGTCT
Organism: Egibacteraceae bacterium; assembly: GCA_035550935.1. Taxonomy (GTDB): domain Bacteria; phylum Actinomycetota; class Nitriliruptoria; order Euzebyales; family Egibacteraceae; genus DASZOD01. The sequence goes on from DASZOD010000346.1 coordinate 380, forward strand.
GCTCAGCGTGCTCGAGCACGTACTCGACCCCGTGGCCCATGAACGGCTTGTCCCCGGCAGAACGCATCCGCGCTCCCAGCACGAGCAGATCTGCTCCGATCTCCTTGCCGGCGGCGGCGAGCTCCTCGCCGACGGACGGGCCGACACGGGCCAGGGCGTTCACGTCCTGGCCGAACTTCGCCGCCAGCGACCGGGCCTGCTCCAGCATGCTGACCGCCTTGCCGTGGGAATCGGTGACCGCCGAATCCAATGTGACCATGCTCGGCGCCTTGTCTGGCCGGTTGACGACGTGCACGACATCGACGCTGGCGTCCAGCCCGTCGGCGATGGTGTAGGCAACCTCCTGCGCGGCCTGGCCAACCCTCGTGCCCACCGCGGGCACCAGGATCCGCCGGAACCCCAGCCTCGGCGCGTGGGGATCCAGGGCCGCCCCGTGCTTGACCAGCAGCAGCGGGATCGAGCAGCACGACAGCAGCTCGTGCAGCAGCGGCGACATGATCTGACCGCCGCGCATGGCCTCGGTCATGCCCAGCGCGACGAGCCCGTAGCCCAGCCGCGCCTCGGTGCAGATCGCCTCCGCCACGTCGTCGGCGACCCGATCGATACGGTCGGTGGGGCGGTCGCCGAAGGACCGCTCGACCTCCCGGGCGGCGATGTCGGCCTTCTGGCGGGCCTCGTCGTCGCGGGCGGGGTGGACGGTGTAGATGGTGATCGTGGTGTCCTGGTGCAGCGCCAGGTCCAGCAGCCGGCCAGCCAGCACCGAGTTCGTCCCGCCGCGGGTCGGCAGCAGCGCGGTCTTCGTGTCGGCGATGACGCTGCGCTCCAGTACCGCCTCGCGCTGGAGGCGGGCGGCCTCGTCCGGGCCGGCCTGCACCTGCCGCAGCACGGCGCGCAGCAGCGGCGGCGCCATCATCGAGGTCGCCAGCGCCAGCACCACCACCACCGAGTACGAGGTCTGGTTGAGCACCCCCAGCCCCAGGCCGACGGTGGCGACGACGATCTCGATGGCGCCGCGGGCGTTGAGCCCCACGCCCACGGCCAGTCCCTCGGTGCGGCTCATCCCCCCCAGCCAGGCGCCCAGTGACGACCCGAGCAGCTTCGCGACTGCCGCCACCGCCACCACCACGCCGGCCCATGCGGCAGCGCTGGGCTGGAGCAGCAGCCCCAGATCGACGAACAGGCCGGCGGTGGCGAAGAACACCGGGGCGAAGAACGCGTTGGTCACCACCTCCAGAGCGTGGGCGACCTCCTCCCGTTGGTAGCGGGAGCGGCCCAGGACGATGCCGGCGAGGAACGCCCCGAGCACGGCTTCGACGCCGATTGCCTGGGTGCTGACCGCGGCGACGAGCGCGACGAGGATGGCGACGGTGAAGGCCGACACCAGACCCGCATCGCTCTGGTAGGCGCGGCGCAGCGCCGCGTCGGTGAGGTGCTGGCCGACGGTGAACGCCAGCGCCATGAAGACCGCCATGGCGCCGACGGTCGTGGCCAGAGCGACGAGGTTGAAGCCGCCGCTGGTGACGATGCCCGCGACCGCGCCGAGCAGGATCCAGCCCACCAGGTCGTTGGCCATGCCGGCGGCGACGATCACCTGCCCGACGTTGCGACGCATGAGCCTCATGTCCAGCAGGATCTTGGCCACCACCGGAAGGGCGGACAGGCTCAGGGCCACCGCCATGAACAGTGAGAACGTCAGGCGGGTGCCGTCCGGCCCGACGAACTGCCCGGGCAGGAGCTGGCCGACGCCGAAGCCCAGCGCCAGGGGCACGAGCAGGCTGCCGACGGACACCAGCAGCGACGAGCGTCCCAGGTGGGCCAGTAGCGCCAGATCGGTCTCGAACCCGGTGACGACGAGCAGCAGCGCCACCCCGATCCAGGCCACCGCCAGCAGCAGACCGCTCTGGACGGGGTCGGAGGGAAACAGGAAGCGGTACAGGTCGGGGGCCAGCCGGCCGAGCACCGACGGCCCTACGAGCAGCCCCGCCGCCAGCTCTCCCACCACCGCGGGCTGGCCGATCCGCCGAGCCAGGCCACCGAGCCCGCGGGCCACGGCGAGCAGCAGCGCCAGCTGGGCCCAGAACACGAGCAACTGGTGTTCGGTGAGCGGCGTCACCGCGGCGCCTCCCGGCAGGCCGGTTAGCGGGGCGCGGCCTCTTCCGAGGCCTCCTCGCGGCGCTGGCCGATGTCGCGCGCGCCGACCTGGACGAGCCGGAGCAAGGTGACCAGCACCAGGCCACCCACCATGTTGGCCACGGTGGCCAACGCCGCCACGCCCAACCACTCGGCGTAGCCGAACGGGGCGCCGACGTGGAGTGCGGCGAACATCTCCAGCGACACGACGATCACGTGGTTGAGCGGCGCGACCGCCAGCAGGAACCCGGCCACCACCGCCGCGACGACGCGGCCGAGGACCGAGCTGCCGCCGTGCTCCATCCACGTCATCACGGTGATGACCACGCCGCCGATGAGACCGAGCGCGAACGCCTCCCGTCCCAGTCCCAGCCTCGGGTAGAACTCAGCGATCTCGATGGCGGTCGAGGTCAGCCGGGGCAGCGCCATCATGATGAGCCCGGTGACCACCCACCCGCCAACGAGGTTCGTCGTGACGGTGCCGACCCACAGGCGGACCAGCGACCTCGTACTCGCCTTGTGCGCCACGACCGCCGCCACCGGGACCAGGTAGTTCTCCGTGAACAGCTCGCTCTTGCCCAGGGTCAGCGCGATGAATCCGGTGGTGAAGGCCAGGGCCCCAAGCACGATCGACCCGGTCTCGTGCTTGACGACCAGCAGGGCGAGGATGCCCAGGCTGACATCCACCCCGCCGACGAAGCCGGTGGCCAGCAGGCCCGGCCAGGTGCGCGCCAGCCGCACCCTTCCTTCGTCGACGCTCTTGCGGAAGGTGACCGCCAGGTGCTCGTCTTGGTCAGGCGGTGCCCGCTCTGCTTCGGCCGTGGCCATGGCAGACGGTCTACCCACGTCGTGATACCTGGAATCCGGTAGCCGACCCTACCCACCGAGGGTTAGGTCCGCGCCTCCCGGCGGGGGCAGCCTGCGGGCATGGCCCTCCACCACAACGAGATGCAGCTGCCTGCCCTGCCCGCGACGGCCGGGTGCGGGTGAGGCATCTCGACGCCGATGGAGGTCATTCCGCCGCTGGCCGGCCACGAGCTGCTGCTCGTGCTGGCCCAGTTCACGGTCCTGCTGCTGGTGGCGCGCGCCCTGGGCGAGCTCGCGGGGCGCTTCGGCTGGCCGCCCGTGGTCGGCGAGCTGCTGGCGGGGTTCGTGCTGGGCCCCACGCTGCTGGGCAACCTGGCCCCTCCACTGTTCGAGGCCCTGTTCCCGCAGACAGCCGAGCAGATGCACCTCATCGAGGTCGTCTCCTGGCTCGGCGTCATCATGCTGCTGGTCCTGACCGGACTGGAGACCGACACCGAGCTGATCGTCCGCAAGGGCAAGGGGGCGGCGGCCATCTCGCTGGGCGGCATCGTGGTGCCGTTCGCCACCGGCCTCGCCCTCGGCTTCTTCCTGCCCGAGCAGTTCATCGCCCAGCCCGACCAGCGGCTGGTGTTCGCCCTGTTCATCGGCACCGCGATGAGCATCTCGGCGATCCCCGTCATCGCCAAGGTGCTCATGGAGATGAACGTCGTCCGCCGGGACATCGGCCAGATCACCCTGGCCGCCGGGATGATCGACGACACCATGGGCTGGGTCCTGCTGTCGGTGGTGGCCGGGCTCGCCAGCAGCGGCACGGTCAGCCCCGGCACCGCCGCGCAGGCCATCCTGTCGGTGGTCGCGGTGTTCGGCCTGGCCTTCACCGTGGGCAGACGCTTCGTCCGCTGGCTGGTGCGGGTGCTCGACAACACCGTCGGCGGCGACATGATCAAGATCACCGCCCTGATGGCGCTGGCGCTGGCGTTCGGTACGATCACCCAACTCCTGCACCTGGAGGCCGTGCTGGGGGCGTTCATCGCCGGCATCCTCGTCGGGGAGGTCCGGCGCTTCGACCACCGGCTGCGGCATATCTTCGAGCAGCTGACACTCGGCGTGTTCGCCCCGGTCTTCTTCGCGCTGGCGGGCATCCGCGTCAACCTGGCGGCCCTGCTGGACCCGACGGTGGCGCTCGCGGCCGCGGTGGTGCTGGCGGTCGCGATCCTGGGCAAGTTCGTGGGCGCCTACCTGGGCGCCAGGGCCAGCCGCCTGGGCACCTGGGAGGCGCTGGCCCTGGGCTCGGGCATGAACGCCCGCGGCGCGATCGAGATCATCGTCGCCACGATCGGGCTGAGCCTGGGCATCCTCACGCCGGACATGTACGCGATCATCCTCATGATCTCGATCGTCACCTCCCTCATGGCCCCGCCGCTGCTGCGCTGGACGCTGCGTCGGGTGGAGTTCAGCGAGGAGGAGAAGGAGCGCCTGGAGGCCGAGGAGCGCCGCCGGGAGAGCTTCGTGGGCAACCTCAAGCGGATCCTGCTGCCCACTCGCGGGGGCACGAACTCGCAGATCGCCGCCCAGCTCGTCGGGCTCATGGTCGGCCGGGAAGACATCGAGGTCACCGGCATGTACGTGCGCTCCGCCTCCAACGGCGACGCAGGATCGGCGACCGACGAGGAGGTCCGGGCCCGGTTGCAGCGCATCGGCAGCCACCTGGAGCCCCTGGAGGACCACAACGTCCGCAGCGTCGTGCGCGACACCGAGGACGGCGCCTCGGGCGTTGTCCTGGGCGAGGCCGAACGGGGCTACGACCTGCTGGTCATCGGCGCCAGCGAGCGACTGGTCGAGGGCGAGGGGACCTTGTTCACGAGGTTCGTCGACGACGTGATCCAGGAGGCCCCCTGCCCCCTGCTGGTCGTCAGCGCCCGCGGTGCGGAAGACGTCGACCGCGACGCCGACCCGCTGTCGCTGGGCCACATCCTCCTGCCGGTGTCGGGCTCGGACTACGACCGTCCCGCCGCCGAGGCGGCGTTCTCCATCGCCCGGGACCGCGAGATCGTCGTCGACATCGTCCACGTCGTCAGCGGTCCCCAGCACGCGACGCGGGTCGGCGGAGAAGAGGCGGTCACGCACGCGGTGGAACTGGGTGAGGACCTGGTGAACCAGATCGCCGAGCTCGGGCACGCGATGGGCGCGACCGTCCACACCGACGTCCTGGTGGCCGACCATCCCGAGCACGCCATCGTCGAGCGTGCCGAGCGCCGCGCCGACCTGGTCGTGCTGGCCAGCAACCGCCGGCCGGTCACCCAGCGCGCCTTCTTCGGGCACCGCATCGACCACGTCCTGCGCCACGCCTCCTGCCCGGTCGCGGTGGTCAGCGCGACGTAGGTGGGGACCTGGTGGATCCACCCGGACCCATGGGGCCGGCCGTGGGATGTCGCGCCCAGGGGCTCGGGGACTATTCCTCCCCAGCCACCGGGCCTTCCCTTTGTCCTGCCCGGACCTGGAGGAGCCGCAGAAGCGTGACCAGCAGCAGCCCACCGGCCATGTTCGTCACCGCCACCCAGGCCGCCATCCCCGCCCAGTCGGCGTAGCCGAAGGGCGCCCCCATGTGCAGCGCCGTGAACATCTCGGCCGACATGACGATCACGTGGTTGAGCGGCGCCCCTGCCAGGATGAACCCGGCGAGGATCGCCGCGACGATCCTGCCGAACTGGGTGGGGCTGCCGTGCTCCATCCAGGTCATCAGGGTGATGACCGCACCGCCGAGGGCACCCAGGGCGAACGACTCCCAGGTGACTCCCCGTTCAGGGTAGAACGTCGCCACCTTGACGGCCGTGGGGGCCAGGGGGCTCAGGGCCGCTGCGGTCAGTCCGGCGAAGATCCAGCAACCGACCAGGTTCGAGGCCGCCATGCCGATCCACAGCCGTGCCAGGGGACCCACACCTGGCCTGTCCGCCACCACTGCCGCGACCGGAACGAGGTAGTTCTCGTCGAACAGTTCGGTCTTGCCCAGGATGAGCGCGATGAAGCCGGTACTGAAGGCGAGCGCCCCCAGCATCCGCGAGCCGGTCTCCTGCTCGACGAACAGCAGAGCCAGAACCCCCAGGCTCACGTCGATGCCGGCCACCAGGCCGGTGGCGAGCAGCTCGGGCCAGGTCCGTGTCAGCCGCTCCCGCCCGACGGCGATAGCCTCTTCGAGAGCGACGGTCTCCTTCTCCCGACCCCGCTGGTCACCGTTTGAGACGGCCATGGCACCTCCTCTTTCGTCGTGGTCCATCCCGGGCGCGCTTCACCACGCTGGAGCAGTGGCATCATGCCCTTGCCCGCTGTCACGCAGGGAGCAGCGCATGGACCTCCTGCTCGTCTCCGACAAGCCCCAGGTGTCCAGGCAGGTCACCTCGGCGTTCCTGGGCGAGGATGATGTGGACATCGTCGAGGTGGGCGCGCCGCAGCGCGCGCTCGACCTGCTGGACGAAGGCCGGTCGTTCGACGTTGTCATCGCCGAGGCCGACACCACCCCGATGGGAGGGATGGCGCTGAGCCGGGAGGTCAAGGCGCGCGCGGGCATGGGCCGCGACATGCCTCCCGTCGTGCTGCTGATCGCCCGCGAGCAGGATCGCTGGCTGGCCAAGTGGTCCCAGGCCGACGCCTGTGTGCTCAAGCCGGTCGACTCCTTCGACCTGGCCGCGGTCGCCCAGGCGCTGGCCGAGGGTGAACCGGTGCCTGCCCTGCCTGGCGTGTGGGCCGAGCCCGTACCGGACCTGCTGAAGATGCCCGGCCCCCCGGCGCCGAGCCGGGTGGAGGGCGGCCCGGAAGACGTCGCCGCGGAGGACGAGGGTGACCGCGTCTGAGCCGACGCCGGGCCCGGGCGGGCCGGCCGGCTGGGCCGACGTGCTGGGGCGGCTGCTGCGGCGCGAGGATCTCGACGACGCCACCGCGGCCGCGGTCATGGCCGACGTCATGGAGGGTGCCGCGACGCCGGCCCAGATCGCCGGTTTCCTCGTGGCCCTGCGCATGAAGGGCGAGACGGCGGCGGAGATCGCGGGTCTCGTGGCGACGATGCGCCGCTACGCGCTGAAGGTGCGGGCGGATGGCCCGCTGGTGGACACCTGCGGCACCGGCGGGGACCGGGCGGGCACCTTCAACATCTCCACGCTGGCCGCACTGGTCGCCGCCGGGGCCGGCGCGCGGGTGGCCAAGCACGGCAACCGCGCGGCCAGCGGCCGCTGCGGCTCCGCGGACCTGCTCGAGGCGTGGGGCATCGCCATCGACCTCCCCCCACCGGGCGTGGAGGCCTGCATCGCCGAGGTCGGCATCGGCTTCTGCTTCGCCCCGACCTTCCATCCCGCCATGCGCCACGCGATGACCCCCCGCAGGGAGCTGGGTGTGCCCACCGTGTTCAACTTCCTGGGGCCGCTCACCAATCCTGCGGGGGCGCGCCACCAGACCATCGGCGTTGGAGACGCGGCCATGGCGCCGCGCGTCGCGGCCGTGCTCGGCCGCCTGGGCACCGGCCACGCCCTGGTGTTCCACGGTGACGACGGCCTGGATGAGCTGACGACGACCGGGCCCTCGCGGCTGTGGGAGGTGCGCGGCGCCCAGGTCACCGAAGAGCGCTTCGATCCCGCCGACCACGGAATCGCCCGGGCCCGGGTCCAGGACCTGCGCGGCGGGGACGTCGAGGACAACCGACGTATCGCCGAGGCCGTGCTGTCCGGCGAGCCAGGTGCCCCGCGCGACGTCGTCCTGGTCGGAGCCGCGGCCGCGCTGCTCGCCGCCGACCTCGTCGCCGACTTCGGGGCCGGACTGCACGAGGCCGCCCGGGCGATCGACAGTGGCGCCGCCGTCGACATCCTCCGGCGCTGGGTGGGGCTTTCCCGGGCGTTGGCGGACCAGCGGTGACCACCGCGCCGGCCCGGCGGGTGCAGCCCGACCCCCCGGGACCGGGCGAGGCCCCCCCCGGCCGCGGGGTCGGGCCGGCGGCCCTGGGCGCGCCGGCGGGCGACGAGCTCGGCCTGAGGCGCGTTCGGCTGGCGTTGCTCGCCGTGCTCGGCTGCTACAGCGCGGCGACGGTCGCGATCCCTGCCCTGCGCCTGTCGGTATTCGCCCCCGAGCTGCGTCCCGTCCTCGAGGTGGCAGGTCTGTGCTTCGTGCTGTTCGCTGCCCTCGCTCTGGTCCTGCCCTCGACCGACGACGTGGGCCCGGCCCGCAACGCCTTCGTCGTGGCGCTGTGCGTGCTGGCCCTGACGAACGCCGTCTTCTCCCTGGGGCCGGTGGTGGCGGGCGACGGGCTGACAGCCGGCCAGGAGCTGGCCTTCTATCCCTGGGTCGCGTCCCGCTACTGGGCCGGGCTGCTGTTCATCTGCGCGACGCTGGAATGGCCCAAGCTGCGTGCCGGGCCGTTCGTGGCCCTGGCTCTCGGAGGGCTGGCGGTGACCGACGCCGCCCTGGTCGTGCTCGCCGACCACCTGCCGCTGCCGTTCCAGGTCGTCAGCGACGGCGCCGCGCCAGCGCTGGAGGTCACGCAGCCCTGGGGCCATGCGGCCATCCAGGTGATCCCAGGAGCGCTGTTCGCCCTCGGCAGCTGGCTGGCGGGCCGGTTGTACCGGCGGACCGTCGCACCGGTGTACTGGTGGCTGTCGCTGGCACTCGGGGTGCAGGTGTTCACGCAGCTGCACGAGGCGCTGTACCCGGCGATCCTGGGACCGGTCGTCACCTCGGCCGACGTGCTGCGCTTCCTGGCGTTCGTGCTGCTGCTGGTGGGTGCCCTGGTGGAGATCCGCTTGCTGTACCGGGCCCGCTCGGCCGCGGTTCGACTGCAGCAAGAAGACCTGCGCACCCAGCAGCTCCTGCTGGACGAGCTGCACGACTTCGCCGAGCGCGAGGCGGACTTTCGCACGATCGTCAACCACGAGCTGGCCACCCCGCTGGCGACGCTGCGAGCCTTCGCCCACGTGCTGACCGCCTCAACGGCTGACACGGCCCCGGATGCAGTCCGCCAGGCCGTGCAGGGCGTCGCCGCCGAGTCGCGTCGGCTGCAGGAGCTGGTCGCGCGCATGGAGGAGCTGCGTGACCTCGAGCATGCCGAGTTCCGCTGCGACCTGCGCCCGGTACGCGTCCGCCCCCTCCTCGACGACGCCGCCCGGTTCGCCAGCGCCCTGCCCGGCAGCCATGCGGTCGTCGTGCGCTGCCCCGACGTGCGCGCCGAGGCGGACCCGGTGCGGGTGGGCCAGGCTTTGCGCAACGTGCTGGCCAACGCGGCCCGCTACTCGCCGGCCGGCAGCCCGATCACCCTCGAGTGCGACAGCGGCGCCCCCGGCCGGCTGCGGATCGCGGTCGTCGACCGGGGGCCGGGGGTGCCCCGCCACGAGCGGCTGCGGGTGTTGGGCAAGTACCGTCGGGGTCCCCAGGCGGGCCGTGCGGAGGGCGCCGGCCTCGGGCTGTACGTCGCCAGCAGGATCGCCGAGGCGCACGGGGGCAGCCTTTGGATCGAGGACGCCGAGCCCGCCACCCCCGCTGACGCCGCTTCGCCGGGTACTCGCGTGGTCATCGAGCTCCGAGGGAGCGCGGCGCCGCAGGCGCCGCCGGCGGGCGGGGACTCCGACCCGGGGAGCGCGGCGCCGCAGGCG
>DASZOD010000347.1:0-8387 GCA_035550935.1 Egibacteraceae bacterium
GCCCGACAGCTGGTGGGGGTAGCGGTCCAGCGCCGCGGGGTCCAGCAGCACCTCGCCGGCGAGCTCGGCGGCGCGACGGCGGCTTCGGCGGGCGCTCAGTCCGCGGCGTTCACGCAACGGCTCGGCGATCTGGGTTCCGACGGTGCTGACCGGGTTGAACGGCGCGCCCTGCAAGGCGATGGCCACGGTCTCCCAGCGCAGCGCCCGCAGCTCGTCGGCGGGCGCGCCCAGCAGCTCGCGTCCCCGCAGCCGCACGCTGCCGCCGGCCTGCGGCGGCCCGACCAGCCCCACCAGGCAGTGGGCCAGGGTGGACTTGCCCGAGCCGCTCTCGCCCACGACCGCCAGCGACTCGCCGGGGGCCAGGGCGAAGCTCACCCCGCGCAGCGCGTGGACGTCGTCGCCGTAGCACACGGTGAGGTCGCGGACCTCAAGCAGCGCGGCGCTCATCGTCCTCGCCTCCAGCGCGGGTTGAAGGCCGGCTCCAAGCCCACACCCAGGAAGGTGAAGCCGAGCACCGCCAGGGTGATGGCGAACCCCGCCGGCAGCACCCACCAGCTCCACAGGGCGCTGAAGTACAGGGCGGGGTAGGACAGCGCCTCGTGCAGCATCAGCCCCCAGCTCACCGCGGTCGGGTCGGCCAGCCCCAGGAACGCCAACCCCGCCTCGAGCAGGACCGCGCGCGCGGCGATGGCCACGAACGCGGCCACGAGCAGCGGCGCCAGCGCCGGCGTGAGGTGGCGGCCGACGATGTAGCGCACGCCGCCGCCGAAGCCCCGGGCCGCCTCGACGAACCCCCGCTGGCGCAGGGTGAGGGCCTGGCTGCGCACGAGCCGGGCCATCGGCGGCCAGCTCAGGGCCCCGATGGCGATCACGAGGCTGGTCCAGCTCACCCCGGTCAGCGCGGCGACGAGGACCAGCAACGGCAACGTCGGCAGCGCCAGGAACACGTCGACCACGCGCATGGCCGCGACGTCGACCCAGCCGCCGACCAGACCGGCGCCCACGCCGATGCCGAGGGCCAGCAGGACGGCCAGCGCGGCCCCGCCGACCGCCACCGACGCCGACGGGCGCGATCCCCACACCAGCTGGGACAGGAGGTCCTGGCCCAGATGGTTCGTGCCCAGCAGGTGGCGCGTCGAGGGCCGCTCCAGGGCGTCGCCGGCCAGGGCGTGCGGGTCGTAGGGGGCCAGCACCGGCGCCAGCAATGCAACCGCCACAAGCACCCCGACCAGCGCAGCGCCCACGGCGACCAGGGGCGAGCGCAGGAACGCTTCGCCGTTCACCTGGTCGTCCTCGGGTCCAGCCGGCGGTAGGCGAGGTCGGCGAGGAAATTGGCGGTCACCACGACCAGCGTGAGCACGAGGAAGCAGGCCTGCAGCGTCGGGTAGTCGCGGAACTCGACGGCGTCGAACAGCAGCCGGCCCATGCCCGGATAGGCGAACACGGTCTCGACGAAGACCGCGCCGGTCACCGCGTGGCTGACCTGCAAGGCCATGAGCGTCACCACCGGCAGCAGGGCGTTGCGCGCGGCGTAGCGGTACTTCAGGCGGCGCTCGCGCAGACCCTTGACCCGACCCAGCACCAGGTAGTCCGCGCCGAGCTCACCGACCATGTTCGCGCGCATCACCAGGTAGTAGCCGGCGGCGAACTGGGTGGCGAGCACCGCGGCCGGCAGCAGGAGGTGGTGGGCCACGTCGGCGCTCTGGCCCAGCAGACCTCCGGTGTCGGCGAACAGCGTTCGGGCCCCGGCCAGGGGGACCCAGCCCAGCTGCACCGCGAAGGCGAACACGGCCAGCGAGGCGAGGAAGAACACCGGGACGTTGCGCAAGCCCAGGAACACCGCCAGCAGGCCCCGGTCCACCGGTTCGCCGCGCCGCCAGGCCGAGTGCACCCCGGCCAGCAGCCCGGCGGCGACGGCCAGCGTCAGGGCGCTGCCGGTCAGCAGCACCGTCCAGGGCAGCCGCTCGCGCACCAGCCGCGACACCGGCGTCTGGTAGCGGATCGACGTCCCCAGGTCGCCGGTCGCCAGGTCGCCCAAGTACTGCAGGTACTGGACGCCCAGGGGCCGGTCCAGGCCGTAGTAGGAGCGCAGCTCTCTGCGCAGGGTCTCGTCGTGCACGAAGGTCGCCGCCTCCGGGGTCACCAGCGCGGCGATCGGGTCGCCGGGCATCACCCGGGGCAGGAAGAAGTTCAGCGTGACCAGCACGAACACCGTGAGGGCGTACGCGCCGAGCAGGCCCGCCAGTGACCGGCGCTGCCCCCGGACGCGGTCGTCGCCGAGGTCGCGGGCCGAGAACCCGGCGAGCTCCTCGCTGACGGTGGGTTCGGCGCCGTCGCGCTCGGGCGCGAGCGTCGTCACCGTCGAGGCACGAGCCGCTGGGCCGGCTTCACGCATCCGACCTCGTCGTCGCCTCGCTGCCCAGCGGGAGCCTCGGGCCGCCCACCCGGTCGGAGGCGGCCACCCGCACCCGCGCCTCCCGGTCGTCGGCAGAAGATCCGCCGCCCCTCGGCACGGCGTGGCCGTCGCCGTGGGAAAGCCAGTCGGCGATGTGACCCGGTTCGCGGCGGCAGCCGGTCGTCACGGCAGCCACTGGCCGTACGGGCGACCCTGCGGGTAGGGCCGGCGCTCGTCGCACAGCACCAGTGCGGCCGCCCGCGAGCAGATCCCATGCCTGGCGGCCAGGTCGAGCACCTGTTTGACCAGACCGCGCATGCGCTGGCTGAGGCGGTCCAGGAACTCGTTCGGGCTGGGGCAGGCCGACGGTCCGAACAGTGCGTCCATGGAGGCGGGGCCCCCGCAGCCGCCCACGAAGTCGGGCACGACGACGGTGCCGCGCTGCTCGAGGAGTTCCTCGACGGCCAGTGCCAGGCCAAGGTTGGCGCCCACGACCACGGTCTGTGCCGAGGAGGGCAGCTGGCCGACCTGCTCCGGGCTCATCGCCTCCTCACAGGCAGCGAGCACGAGCAGGTCCACGGGGGCCTCGAACAGCGCCTCGCGCGGAGCCGTGCGCGACTGGGCGGGCCCGTGGCGGGCGACCGGGGCGCCGGGCGCGGTGGACAGCAGGGAGGCCACATCCAGACCAGCGGGGCACAGCAGGCAGCCGTGCTCGTCCGCCACCGCCGTCAACCGCAGGCCCGCCTGGGCAACGGACAGCGCGGCGGCGCGCCCAAGGGTGCCGAAGCCTTGAAGTCCGACCCGCGCCGGACGGCTGCGGTGCCCGGCCCATTCGATCGCCCCGACGGCGGCGTGGGCCAGGCCATGACCCGCTCGTCGCTGGGCCAGCGTCAGGCCGTCCACAGCGACGTCCAGCAGCCGGATCCGGCGCTGGAAGTCCTGGGGGGACAGGCCCTGGGCTGCGGCGACGGCGATCTTCACCGAGGGGATGTCCTCGGCGCGCGCGGCCGCCTCGATCTCGCTCCACGTCGTGCCCATGTCGGGGCCCATGGAGAGACGCTCGAGCAGGTAGGGGCGCAGGAAGCGCAGGAAGCGGCGCATCGCCTTCTGCTTCCCGGGAGCTCGGGGACCGTAGTCGATCCCGCACGTGGCGCCGTCGACGGCCAGGCCCAGCACGCGCTGCTTGAGGGTCATGGCACGCGCCAGGTCCGACACCCTGCCGGCGGTCAGCCCCCGCTGGACCCGGAAGCCCCCGGCCGCCAGGCGGTGGTCCCGCCCGTCGAAGGTCAGGTAACCGGCGAAGCCCTCGACCGGATCGCGGTAGGGGACCGCGATCTCCGACACCGGTGGCTGCGTTCGCGCAACCCGCTCGTCTGCCCGGCTTTGCGCGAGCGCCCTGGTCGGCGGGATGAGCTCAGGTGAACGGTGGAACCCGGGCATGCCTTCCTCAAAAGACGGGGTCGGGCGGCCTGACCCGCCCGGCCAGCGGCATCCAGCGGCATCTCGACGCTGCGGGCCCCGGCCCGCCGCCCGTTTCTGGCGTCACGACAGGTACATCCGCGCAGGATGTCCGGACCGGGGAAGCACAGACCCCTTCCGCCTGACCGAGCGTCATCCCTCGCGGCTTCGCGACGGCCAACAAACCAGGTTAGTGAAGCGGCAGGAATGCGGTCAATAACTGCTACAGACATATAGTAGACCGCAAGCGTGCTGGCCAGAACGTGTCAAACGTGAGCACGTCCAGAAAGTCCACAGCTAGGCCGGTGCGTCCAGGAGACTGGCGTTTCTTTTCTCGTTTCCCACGGGCCTGCCAGGAGGTCAGCGCCGGGCCTTGTCGACTCCAGCACCCCTGGCGTCCAGAAGTCGACAGGCCCCGGGGCGCTACGTGGCCGGGGCGGCCGTCGCCCAGCCCGACTCGGCGTCCTCGCCCAGCGCCCCGGTCAGCCCCCGAGCGGCGGCGGCGCGGCCCCGGGCCACGACGTAGACCAGGAACGTCGCCTCGGCGAGCAGCCCGATGCCGACCCGCGCCCAGGTCGGCAGGGACGAGCCGGTGACGAAGCCCTCGATCACCCCGGCCACGGCGAACACCGCCACGAGGCCGATGACGATGACCACCGCCCGGCGGCCCTCCTCGACCAGCGCCGCGCCCCGCGGCCGGTCGCCGGGGTCCACCAGCGTCCAGCCCAGCCGCAGCCCCGACGCGCCGGCGACGAACACGGCGGTGATCTCCAGCAGCCCGTGGGGCAGGATCAGCCCCCAGAACTTCGCCTGCTGGCCGGCGGCGGCGAACAGCCCGGCGACCGCACCGACGTTGGCACCGTTGACCAGAAGGATGTAGACGGTCAACGCGCACACCAGGATCCCGCCGGCGAAGGCGGTGATGCCGACCCGGATGTTGTTGGTGGTGACCAGCGAGGCGAACTGGGCCGACGGCACCGACCGGTAGTAGGACTCGAAGTCCTCGTTGACGTAGGCTTCCCGCAGCGCCGGCGGTGCCGCGACTTCCAGCGCCGCGGGCGACGATGACAGCCACAGGCCCATCACCGCGGCGGGGACCGTGAACACGAGCGCGCTGACCAGCACGAAGTGCCGTGCGTACCACAACGCCGCCGGGAACGTGTCGGCCGCGAAGCGGCCCACCGCCCGCAGCGTGCGTGCACGGGTACCGTAGATGAGCGCGCCGGCGCGGGCCACCAGCGTGTTGAGTTGCGCGGTCAGCGCCGGGTCCCGGTAGGTCGTGCGTGCCTGCGACAGGTGGGTGGACGCCCGCTGGTACAGGCGCACCAGCTCGCCGAGCTCGTCGGGCGCCAGCCGGGTCAGCCGCCGCGAGCCGCGACGCGCCAGCTCGTCGAGCCGGCGCCAGGCCGGCTCGTTGGTCGCGATGAAGCGGTCCACGTCCACGGCCCGCCAAGTGTAGGAGCGAGTCGGCGTGGCGGTCCCGGAGCCAGGGAGGGCAACGGTGGCGTATCAGCATGCCCCCGGCGGGATCGTCACGCCCGAGGCGGTGCGGCTGGACCTGGAGACCGCCGGGCTGGGGTCGCGCACGGCGGCGGCACTGATCGACCTGACGATCCAGTTCAGCGCGCTGTACGCGCTGGGTCTGGCGGGCGCGTTGATCGCCGCGTCGGTGGGACCTGGCCTGCCCGGCTGGCTCGGCGTCACCCTCGTGCTGCTGCTCGTGTTCGCCCTGCTGTTCGGCTACCCGCTCGCGCTGGAGACGCTGTGGCGCGGCCGCACGATCGGCAAAGCGGCACTGGGACTGCGGGTGGTCACGGTGGAGGGCGCGCCGGTGCGGTTCCGGCACGCCTTCGCCCGCGCCGCCCTGGGGCTGGTCGACTTCTACGCCACCTTCGGCGCCGCGGCGGTCCTGTCGGTGCTGCTGTCACGGCGCAATCAGCGCCTGGGCGACCTGGTGGCGGGAACCGTGGTGCTGCGCGAGCGCAGCGCGCAGCGTGCGCCTACCTCGGTGCGCTTCGCCGTCCCGCCGGGCGCCGAGTCCTACGCGGCCACCGTGGACCCGGCCGGCCTGACCGTCGACGACTACCGCACCGTGCGCGAGTTCCTGCTGCGCGCGCCGGGGCTGCGGCCGGAGGTCCGAGCCGACCTGGCGGCACGCATCGCCCGGCCGCTGGCCGCGCGTGTGCGCCACCGCCCTCCCGCTGGCGTGGGCCCCGAGCTGTTCCTGGCCTGTCTGGCCGCGCGCTACCAACGGCGCGGCAGGGCCGCCACCGCTGGTGTCGCGCACCAGCCGGACGACGCCCCGCCGGCGCCGACGCCCATCCCCGAGGCGGGCGGGGCCGGGGGGTTCACCCCGCCCGCCTGAGCACCGGCACGCAGGTGGTCGTCACGACGCTGCCGGACACCCTGCGCAGCGTCGACCTCTGCCTGCTCTGCGTGGGCTGGGCGGCCAATGGTCTAGGTCAGGAACTCCAGGATCGCCGCGGCGATCGTGTCGGGCTGTTCGAGAACCACCCAGTGACCCCCGCTGGGCAGCACCCGCACCCGTGACACCGGGATGTCGCGGTGCAGCTCCTCGGTCATGGCGATCGGGGCGGACCGGTCGTGGTCGCCGATGAGCAGCAGCGTGGGCTGACCGATGTCCTCCCGCTTGATCGACGGCGTGTTGGTCAGCGCCCGGCAGGCGTTGGCGTAGCTGACCGGATCGTTGCGCAGGAACAGGTCGCGCAGCAGACCGGCCAGTTGCGGCAGCTGCGCACGGGTGCGGGGGGCCAGAGCACCGGGCAGCCATTCGTCCACGAGCGTGTCCATGCCGTCGGCCTCGACCATCTCGGCGCGCTTGGCGTAGCGCTCCTTGGCCGGAGGCTCGAAGTAGGAGATCCCCCCGACGAGCACCAGGTTGTCGACCGTCTCGGGTCGGGTGGCCGCGAGCTGCTGGGCCACCAGCGTGCCCATCGAGTGCCCTACCAGGGTGACCGCGGGCAGCTGCAGGGCGGCGATCAATGCCTCGACGTCGTGACACCACCCGGCGACCGACAACGGCTGCGTCCCCGCTGCGCTGCGGCCGTGACCACGCAGGTCGAGCGCGACGCAGTGGTGGTGGTGGGACAGGTTTTCCACGACCGCATACCAGGCGTGGAGGCTGCCGCCCAGACCGTGGACGAACACGACCGGGGGGCCCTCGCCGATGCTGACGTAGTGGTGGGTGACGCCGTTGAGCTCGATGAACATGGTGCTCCTGTCACGGTCGCGCTGAAGGCTATCCGCTCGCGGAAGCGTCCCCGACGCGCCCGCCGCGATACTGGCCGCCCGACCGAGGAGTGCGCCGAGGCGGTCGTCGAGCAGTCGTAGACGGGGCCACTCCGGGTCCTACGGGGTGTGCAGGTCCGCGGGTGCGGTGCGCGGGCTCAGCAGCTGGTCGGGGGCGGCCTCCTGCGCGGCGGCCAGCAGGCGGTCAAGCGCGGGCCACCAGCGACCGGCTCGCAGCGCTCGGATGGCCTCTGCCGCCGCCTCGGGCGTGCCCGCGCACGGCACGACCCGTGCGGGTGCGTGGCGGTCGGCCTTCGCCCCGGTCGCCGCCCGCAGCGTCGCCGACGCCCGCTCCAGCGCCGGGGCGGATTCGTCGGCCAGCACCGCCCGGACGTTGGCCCGCGTGCCCAGGGCCTGCGCGCAGGGGCGGGCGCGCTCCCCGACGAGCGCGACGACGGTGGCCGACAGCCTCTGCATGTCCAGCAGCCCTGGACGGTCAGGGCCGCCCGAACACCAGCCAGGTCAGCGTCCGGTAGAAGTGATCGGGTTGAGGAAGGTGGTCGATGCGGCTCAGGGCCTGTTCCTGGCCGGCGGACTCCACGATGAACTCGCCGTAGCCCAGCAGCCGGCCCCAGACGTTGCGGCGGTACGTCATGTCGGTCACCTTGCCCAGCGGCATCGAGGCGACGTTACGGTTGAACACGCCCGAGGTCTCGAACACCCGCCGGTCGGTCACGACGATATGGTCGACCGACCACAGCCAGCCCCGCCACAGGAAGCGCAGCAGCAGTCCCAGGGTGACCCACCACAGCAGGTCGCTGAGGGTCTTGCCCCCGTAGGGTGGGCTGGTGGCCATGGCTGCGAGCGCCGCCGCCAGCACGTGCAGGCAGGGGGGGACGAGAACCGCCGGATGCCGGCGGACGCTGAGCACCTTGCGCTCGTCCCAGGTCAGGTAACGGTCGCCACGCCCGCCGGCTCTGGTCACGCCCAGTGGCGCCCGGGTGCGGCGCATCAGGTCAGCGAACGCAGAAACGCCGACAGGGACCGGGCGGCCTCCAACCCCACTCGCTGGACGAAGGAGCCCACGTCGCGGAACAGCTCCGCAGCGTCGACCGGGGACTCCAGGATGAAGAAGATCAGGAAGCCCAGCACCAGGAAGCCCACCAGCTTCTTCGTCTTCACCGGTTGCCCCTCTCACAGGCGCCGCCGACCAACGTTGTACCGTGCGCGCGCCTCAAAGCGTGACAGCCGCTGCCGCGCCCAGGACTGGCGCCCGGGTGGCAGC
>DASZOD010000348.1:0-2139 GCA_035550935.1 Egibacteraceae bacterium
CCCGTAGGGCGTGTGCACCGGCACGGCGCGGGCGTCGTCGATCAGGGAGTAGAAGCCCGAGCCCCCGAAGATGCCGATCCCGACTTGCTGCTCGGCCACGGCGGCAGTGTAGAGGGCCGCCGGCGTCAGGCCGACTCGGCCGCGGACTCGGACTTGGCCGCGGACTTGGACTTGGCCGCGGACTCGGACTTGGCCCCGGACTCGGACTTGGCCCGGGAGCCGGCGTCGGCCTTGGACTCCGAGGCGGCAGGCTCGGCGGGCTTCTTGCGGGAGTCGGTCACGTAGTAGCCCGAGCCCCTGAAGATGATTCCTGCCGCGCCGAAGACCTTGCGCAGGGTCCCGCCGCACAGCCCGCAGGTCGTCAGCGGGTCGTCCCGGAACGACTGGACGACCTCGACGTGCTCGCCGCAGTCGCGGCAGGCGTACTCGTAGGTAGGCATCGTCCCTCCACAACGAACCCGGTGAGCCGCTCCCCAGTATGGCAACCGACGCCGGGCCGGCAAACTTCCCGCTCCGCCGGCCGGGAGCGATCAGCGGTCGCCGGGGCGGATCACCTCCGACTCGGTCACGACGACGTCCAAGGCGCGGTCGTGGGCCTCGTGCGGCACGGCGGCGACGATCTGCACGTCGAAGGCGGCCCCGATGGTGGGGATGCCCTGCGGGAGGCGCGCCAGCAGCCGGTCGAAGTGGCCCCCGCCGTAGCCCAGCCGCCGGCCCTGACGGTCGAAGGCCACGCCCGGCGCCACGACCGCGTCCAGGCGGTCGACCCGGGCCGACCGCAAGCCGCCGGCACGCGGCTCGCGCACCCCCCGCCACCCGGGCGCCAGGTCCGCCTCCAGGTCGCGGACCCGGGCGATGCCCAGCAGGGGACCGTCCACCCAGGGCAGGAAAACCCCCAACCCCCCGGCGATGCAGTCGCGCAGGTAGGGGTCCAGGTCGACCTCGGACCCGAAGGCGGCGAAGGCCAGCAGCGCGCGGGCCGTGGCCAGCTCGGGCAGGGCCGCCAGCCGGGCGCGCACCCGCGCCGAGGCGGCGTCGCGGGCCGGGGGAGCCACGGCGGCCCGGGCGGCCAGCATCCGCGAGCGCAGCGCCGCCTTCGCCGACCGGATCTCGCCGTCTGTCACGTGCCCGTTCAGTTGACTCCGCAGCCGCCACCGGGCCGGCGCGCGCCTGGGCGGGGCCGGCGGTGCAATGATGCCCCCATGGGCCTGCGCGCGCGGCTGGCGCTGTTCTTCGTCATCATCACCGTCCTGCCGCTGACGGCGACGGTCGTCGCGCTGGAGAGCCAGATCGATCGGCAGCTGCGCCTGCGGGCCGAAGGCGAGCTGTCGTCGGCGCGCGCGTCAGCCTCCGCGTTGATCGAGGTGACCCGCCGGCGGGCCGGCGACCTGGCCAACGACCTGGCCCTGCGCGGTGCCGGGCAGGTGCTCGCCGGAGTAGACCCCGCGGCGGCCCAGGCCTGGCTGGCCGAGCAGAGCCCCGACCAGATGCTGCAGCGGGCCGACCTCGTCCTGCTCGTCGCAGCCGAGGGGGGGCTGCTGGCCGGCGTCGAGGCACCTTCCCAGTTCGCTCCCGGGGTGCAGAAACCTGGCCTCACCGCACTGGCTTCCAGCGCCGTCACCGAGCGCGGGCTGCCGGGCGTGCTGCTCACGGTCCGCCGGATCCCGGGACTGTCACCGCAGCCGCTCGGCGCCGTCGTGACCGGGGTGTGGACCGACCGAGACCTGCTGGACCAGCTGCCGGCGGCCGACGGCGCCGCCTTCGTCGCTGAGGGGCAGGTGCTGGCCTCCCTGGCGGGCGCCCCCGGCGCGGTGCCCGCCGACCAGGTGCCGCCCCCCGGCGAGGTCGCCGAGACCACGATCGACGGCAAGCCGGTGTTGGTGACCGCGGCGCTGCGCACGCCCGAAGGAGCCCAGGCCGGCAGCGCCCTGCTGCTGTGGGCCCCGTTGGGCTCCCCAGGGTCGGGCCTGGGCCTGACCGTGGCGCTGCTGGCGGCGACGGTGCTCGTGGTGGGCGCCATCGGCTGGTTCCTGGCGGGCACGGTGGTGGCCCCGGTGCGCCGCGCCGCTGACGTCGCTCGGGCGGTCGCCGGCGGCGACCTCAGCCGGTCGCTGCAGCCGACCGGCGGGCGGGAGCTCG
>DASZOD010000349.1:0-1667 GCA_035550935.1 Egibacteraceae bacterium
CAGCGGGCCGGGGGGGGTGGGCAAGGGCACCGTGGTGGAGGCCTTGACCGAGCGGGTGCCGGACCTCGCCGTTTCCCTGTCTGCCACCACCCGCCCGAAGCGACCGGGCGAGGTCGACGGGGTCCACTACCGCTTCCTGGACGACCGCGCCTTCGACCAGCTCGTCGCCGCCGACGGCTTCCTGGAGTGGGCCGAGTTCGGTGGCCACCGCTACGGCACGCCCTGGGTCTCGGTGCTGGGCCCGCTGGCCGAGGGGCGCCCCGTCGTGCTCGAGGTGGAGGTTCAGGGCGCGCTGCAGGTGCGCGAGCGCTTCGCCGACGCGGTGCTGATCTTCCTGCGTCCTCCTTCGCTGGAGGCGCTCGCCGAGCGGCTGCGCCGGCGGGGCACCGACGACCCCGAACGCATCCAGCAGCGCCTGGAAATCGCGCGCGAGGAGCTGGCGCAGACCGATCGCTTCGACCACGTCGTGGAGAACGCCTCGCTCGAGGATGCGGTCGAGCGCATCGCTCGTATACTGACGGACACGCCGGCACGCTGACGCCGGACCGGCTATCGCGGCTGCGGGCCGCGGCCTTCGGGAGTTGATCCGCCATCGCCACCATCGACGACCTGCTGTCCAGGGTCGACAGCAAGTACACCCTCGTCCACCTGGCCGCGCGGCGGGCGCGGGAGATCAACGCGTACTACCACTCGCTGGGCGAGGGCCTGGGCCAGTACGTGCGCCCGCTGGTGGACCAGGTGGACTCCAACAAGCCGCTGTCCATCGCCCTGGAAGAGATCGCCGCCGAAAAGATCGTCGCCCAGTACCCGGGCGACGCGCGGCGCGCCGCGGAGCACCTGCTCGGCGGCGAGCCGGCCGTCGAGGACGGCGCTGAGGAGCCCGGAGCGGAGATCCTGGCGCTGGGCGCCGCGGAGGAGCCCGAGGCGTCCGAGAGCGGCGAGGGCGTCTAGCCTCCGGCAGTGACCGACGCGGGCGGGGAACCGGATGCGGGGCTGGACGGACGCCACGTCCTGCTCGGCGTGTCCGGTGGGATCGCCGCCTACAAGGCCGCCTCCCTGGTCCGCGCGCTGGCCGAGAAGGGCGCGAGCGTCCAGGCGATCCTGACCCCCGAAGCCCGCGAGTTCGTCGGCCCGGCGACGTTCGAAGGGCTCACCGGCCGTCCGGTCTACCGCGACGTGTTCGAGGACGGCCACCGGATCCTGCACGTGCGCCTGGCCCGCGAAGCCGACGTGGCGGTGTTCGCCCCGGCCACCGCCAACCTGCTGGCCAAGTTCGCCCACGGTCTGGCCGACGACCTGGTGTCCAGCGTCTTCTGTTGCCTGACCTGCCCGGTCGTGCTGGCCCCGGCGATGCACGCCGAGATGTGGCGCCACGCGGCCACCCAGGCCAACGTCGCGCTGCTGACCCAGCGGGGGGCTCGCATCGTCGGCCCCGGCGAGGGCGAGCTCGCCGGCGGCGACGTGGGGCCGGGGCGCTTGGCACAGGAGGCCGACATCCTGGCCGCCGTGGCCGACGCGGTCGCGTCGCCTCGCGGGCCGCTGGCGGGCAGGCGGGTCGTCGTCAGCGCCGCCGGCACCCGTGAGGCGCTCGATCCGGTGCGCTTCATCGGCAACCGTTCCAGCGGCAAGATGGGCTACGCCCTGGCCGCCTCGGCGGCCCGCCGGGG
>DASZOD010000350.1:0-8579 GCA_035550935.1 Egibacteraceae bacterium
CCCCTGGGCCCAAACCAGGGGGGCGGGCCCCTGGGCGTCAGGAAGTACGACCAGGTGTTCGTCCCCGAGTTCAACTGGGGGGCGATGGAGAACGCCGGCTGCGTCACCTTCAGCGAGCGCTACGTCTTCCGGGCCAAGGTCACCGAGGCCGCCCGCCAAAGCCGCGCCGGAACGATCCTGCACGAGATGGCGCACATGTGGTTCGGCGACCTCGTCACCATGCGCTGGTGGGACGACCTGTGGCTCAACGAGAGCTTCGCCACGTACATGGGCACGCTCGCGCTGGCGGAGGCCACCCGCTTCACCAACGCCTGGGCCAGCTTCGCCCAGGACACGAAGGCCTGGGCCTACAACGAGGATCAGCTGCCGTCCACCCACCCCATCGCGGCCGACATCCCCGACACCGACGCGGTGCGGGTCAACTTCGACGGCATCACCTACGCCAAGGGGGCGTCGGTGCTCAAGCAGCTGGTGGCGTGGGTCGGCCGCGAAGCGTTCCTGAAGGGCCTGCGCGGGTACTTCCGGCGCCACGAGCTGGGCAACGCCGACCTCGGCGACTTCCTCAACGCGCTGGAGGAGGCCTCCGCGCGCGACCTGGCGGACTGGGCGAAGCAGTGGCTGCAGAGCGCCGGGGTCACGACCCTGCGGCCGACCTTCGAGACCGACCAGGACGCCGACGGTCGGCGCTACCGCGGGTTCGCCGTCGCCCAGCAGGCCCCTGCGCGGCACCCGGCGCTGCGATCCCACCGGCTGGCGCTGGGCCTGTACCGTCTCCGCGACGGGGCGCTAACCCGCCGTCGGCGGGTGGAGCTCGACGTCGTCGGCGCCAGCACCGACGTGCCGGCACTGGCCGGGGAAGCGGTCGGGGACCTGCTGCTGGTCAACGACGACGACCTGGCCTACGCCAAGATCCGCCTCGACGAGGGATCGCTGGCCACGCTGACGAACCATCTCGGCCACGTCCGGGACCCGCTCGCGCGAGCGCTGTGCTGGCAGGCAGCCTGGGACCTGACCCGCGATGCCGAGCTGGCGGCGCGCCGGTGGGTCGGGCTGGTCGTCGAGCACGCCGCCGCCGAGGACGACGTGACGGTCCTGCAGAGCCTGCTGGCGCGGGCCCGGGCCGCCATCGACTACTACGGCGACCCCGCCAACCGCCCGGCCGCCCGGGCGCTGCTGGCCCGTCGTGCCCGCCGGGGGCTGCAGGAAGCCGAGCCCGCCAGCGACGCCCAGCTGGTGTGGGCCCGGACGTTCGTCGCCAGCGCCGACGACCCCGAAGATCTCGACTGGGCCCGGGCCCTGCTCGACGGCGGGGCCGCGATCGCGGGGCTGGCAGTGGACACCGAGCTGCGCTGGCACATCGTCGGGGCACTGGCGGCAGCCGGAGCCGCCGACGGGGACCTCGTCGACGCCGAGCTCGCCCGTGACCCGACCGACATCGGCGCCCGACGGGCGGCGGCAGCCCGCGCCGCCCGGCCCGTCCCCGAGGCCAAGGCCCAGGCCTGGTCGACGCTGCTGGACGACCGCGGCCAGCCGCTGGCGACCATGCGTGCCGTGGTGAGCGGCTTCTACCAGCCGGGGCAGGAGGCGCTGCTGGCCGGCTACGTCGACCGCTACGTCGAGGCACTGGCGCCGACCTGGAGCGAGCGTGACCCCGAAGAGGCGCTGCTGCTGACCCAGGGGCTGTACCCCTCCACGTTGGTCGACCCGGGTACCGTGGCGGCCGCCGACCGGGCGCTGGCGGTCACCGAGGTGCCTGCCCACGGCCGTCGGCTCATCGTCGAGGCCCGCGACCAGACCCTGCGGGCGCTGCGGGCCCGCTCGGCGGACCGCGACTGAAGCGCCGCCGGCCCCGGCCAGGCTCAGCTCGGGAAGGGCTGGCCCTTGACGCTGTAGCGGGCACCCACGTCGGGCTGCGTGGTGCCCAGCTCGCGCACGAGGTCCTTGTCACCGGTCAGTGCCGACAGCACCTCGCGGGTGCGCTCCACCGGCAGGCCCCCGCGGACCGCGATCTCGTGCAACGTGCCCGGACCCCGTTCGGCCTCCACCGCGGCGATCGCCTGGTAGATGCGGCGCTGCTCCTCGGTCAGTTCCAGCTGCTCCATGCGCGTCTCCCGGGTTGTCAGGCCAGTCGCGGCAGGACCTCACGCTCGTAGAAGCGACAGAAGCCCTCCTGGTCGGGGCCGATCTGGTGGACGTAGACCTCGTCGTAGCCGGCGTCGGCGTACTGGCGGATCGATGCGAGATGGCGTTCGGGGTCCGGGCCGACCGGGATGGTCTCGCACACGTCGTCCGCGGTGACCATCGCCACCGCCTGCTCGAAGTGCGCCACGGTCGCCAGCTCCTGGGCCAGCTCGCCGGGCAGCGCCAGGTTCGGCCACAGCTCGAACGCGGTGCGGCATGCCCGCTCCTCGTCGTCTGCCCAACACACCTTCATGGTCCCCAGCTGGGGCTTGTCCGCGCCGCCCTGCGCGGCGAACGCCTCGAGCAGCTCGGCCTGAGGAGCGGTGCCGACGTAGCCGTCGCCGATTCGGGCGGCCACCCCGGCCGCCTTCGGGCCGAACGCCGACACGTAGATCGGCGGCGGCTGCTCGGGCAGGGTGTACAGGCAGGCGTTCTCGACCGTGTAGTGCCTGCCGTGGTGGCTGTGCGTACCGCCCTGCCACAGCAGCCGGATCACGGCGACGGCCTCCTCGAGCATCTCCAGGCGGACGTCGGTGGGTGGCCAGCGGTCGCCCAGGATGTGCTCGTTGAGGTTCTCACCGCTGCCGACTCCGAGGAAGAAGCGCCCCGGGAGCATGACCGTGGCGGTCGCGGCGGCCTGGGCGACGATCGCCGGGTGGATGCGGATGGTGGGGCAGGTCACGCCGGTGCCGACCCGCAGCCGACCGGTGGCCTGGGCGATGCCGCCGATGACCGCCCACACGAACGGGCTCTGGCCCTGGCGCCCGATCCACGGGTGGAAGTGGTCGGACACCCAGGCGGTCTCGAAGCCGGCCTCCTCGGCCCGTACGGCGGCGCGCACCAGCTCGTTGGGGCCGAGCTCCTCGCTGGACAGGACGTAGCCGAGACGGACCATCGCCGACCTCCTCGCCGCTTCGCACCGACGCCTGCGGTACCCGACCATGACGGGCGCGGAAACCGGCGCGCCTCACGCCTCCGCGGCCGGCTGCCCCGCGAGCAGGTCGACGCCGAAGTCGCCGGCCGGGTCGCGCACCACGGTGTGGATGTGGTTGGCGTCGTCCTGGGTGTTTGCGTACTCCACCAGCAGCGCGGGGGCCTGCAGCCGGTAGTAGTGGGGCTGACCGGGCTGGGAGGAGCCCGCCCAGGCGAAGCTGACCCGCTCAGGCCCGATCACAGACCCGGCCCGGGGCCAGCCCAGGTCGGGGGCGACCCGCCCGACGTACACCCCGACGAGCCGGCGCAGCAGCCCGGCAGGCGCGCCGCCCAGGTCGGCGCCGGCGACACCGACGGGCTGCAACGGAGGGTCCACCCGGGGACGGTTGCGGGTCAAGATGTCGGACGGGGCGTCCTCGCTGATCATCGCCTGGCCCCGCTGCGCAGGCGCCAGCGCCTCCAGCAGCGCCCGGGCGACACGCTCCTCCGCCGGCAGGGGGCGCAGGACGTCGGTCTCGCCGTCGGAGACGCGCGCCGGGTTGGCGCCGAAGAACAGCGGCGTCGGGCTGACCCGGCCGCCGGCGACGGTGACGTTGACCGACAGGTGGTGGCCTTCGACGCGCAGACCCCAGGGGCCGCCGGCCGGGTGGCCGAAGATGCTGACCGCGTAGTCGCCGCCGCGGCGCTGCCGGCGCCCACCTTCGAGCTCGTCGAGGACGTCCTCCCAGGCCATGATCGCGGCCGCCTGCGCGTAGGCGTGGTGGGACAGGACCGCGGCCAGCAGCCGGTGCGCCTGCTTGCGCTGGCGCGGCTGCATGTCCTCCAGCGCCAGTCCCGCGCGGCGGCGCGGGACGTAGTGCCAGTCACGGCGCTGGCCCACTGCGGCTGTCCGGCCTCCGGCGCCGCCCTCGCCAGCTGCCCCCCCACCGGCGGCGTCCGCCCGGCCGGCGAACGGCAGGCTGGCCGCCTCCCGCCGGGCATCGTCGAGGCTGTCGAGGAATCCCCGGGCGGCCGAGGCAAGGCGTCGCACCCCCGGCGTGTCGGTGCTCGCGGCGGGCAGGTCGGGCACCGCCTCAGCGGTGGCAGTCGTCGCAGACCAGCAGGACTGCGTCGCCCAGGTCGGGACGGCGCACCACCAGACGGCAGGACCGGCACACGACCTCGTCGGGGCGCAGCGCCATCGGCGCGGACGGTTCGGGCGCGGCGGCCCGCGGCCAGCGGGCACGCACCGTCCGCACCACCCCGTCGTCCTCGGGGTCGTAGCCCGCGCGCAGGTCGTCCAGCCGCGGCCGCTCAGGCATGTGTGGTCGGACCATCCCCCACAGCATGCGTCCCCGGGCCGCTGCGCGCCACTACACCCGCAGGGCGCGAGCCGTCTACCATCAGACAGGTGAGCGCCTCCGACGACCACCAGACGGGCCGCCGCGGTTACCTGGAGCACCTGACCGACGACGACTTGGCGGTGCTGGCCCGCGCGGGCGGGGTCGAGCCCGCCGACCCGGGCCGGGCGCTGGCCAGGCTGCGCGCCGACCCGCGCCTGGTCGAGGAGCTGCTCGCCCGTCGCGACACCTACCTTGCCGTGCTGGGCCCGCCCGGCGAGCACGACCCGTTCCTGCGAGTCTCGCCCTTCCTGGTGTTCGCCGTGGCCGTGCACCGCACGTTCGACGACCTGGGCCGGGCCACGTTCGTGCAGGAGTGGGCCGGAGCGCGCCAACGCCTCCCGGTGTTCGGCACCGACGAGCTGCGCAGCTTCCTGGCCGAGCCGCTGCGCCGGCTGTTCTTGACCGAGCTGCTGGGCTCCTACACCCACGTGGCCAGCGGCAGCCTGTGGGTGCAGACCCCTCGGGGCTGGCGCCGCCACCGCTTCAGCGAGCTGGACCTGGTGCGCCTGGCGTCGCTGCTGGAGGTGCTGCCCGCCGAGGAGCACGCCGGGGTGTACCGGCGGCTGGGCGACCTGGCGCTGTTTCTGACCGGGGTGTTCCCCGACCACACCGCGTCGCGGACATTCCGCCAGATCGACGTGCACCGGCTGTCACGGGCCGCCGACGCCGCCGGCCGTGAAGCGCTCGCCGATGCACTGGCCGCTTCGGGCACGGTGGGACTGCTCGAGCAGCTCGGCGCGCGCTGGTATCGGCTCGCGGCCCGGGCGCTGTCGGGACCCGCGACCGGCGCGGTGCAGGTGGTCGACGACGTCGCCGAGCGCTTCGGAGACGCCCGGCGAGTCCTCAACCACCTCACCGACCGCTACCTGTTCCCCTTCCGGGCTGACTGGTTCCCCGCCCCGGAGAGGTAGGAGCCGTTCGCCTACTCGTCGCTCTCGGCGGCCAGCACCACGACGGTGACGTTGTCGGGGGCGCCGCGCTCCAGGGTCGCCTCGATGAGGGCCCCGCAGGCCGCCCGGGGGTCGTCAGCGCCGGCCAGAAGCTCAGCGATGTCGTCGTCGCCGACCACCTCGGTGAGGCCGTCCGAGCACAGCAGCACCCGGTCGCCGGGGCGCAGCGCCACCGGGTCGGGGGTGTCGACCGGGATGTCGGGCTCCAGGCCCACCACCCGGGTCAGCGAGTGGCGCTCGGGGTGGCGGGCGGCCTGCTCGCGCGTGAGGTAGCCGGCCTGAACCGCCTCCTCGGCGGCGTTGTGGTCGGTGGTCAGGCGTCGCAGCCGCTCCCCGTGGCGCAGCAGGTACGCGCGACTGTCGCCGACGTGGGCCAGCACCAGCGTGTCGACCCAGCGCACGGCCGCGGTGAGGGTGGTGCCCATCCCCGCGTGCTCGGGGGTCGCCCGCGCGTCCTCGAGCACGGCCCGGTTGGCGTCCTGGACAGCCTCGGACAGGGCCGCCGCGGCGGCCTGCTCGGAGTCGAAGTCGGCGCCCTCGGCTTCGGCCACCTGCTCGATCGCCAGCGCCGAGGCGACCTCGCCGGCGGCGTGACCGCCGAGCCCGTCGGCGACGGCGAAGACGGTCCGGCCGCAGTGGAAGCCGTCCTCGTTGTTCGACCGCACCTGTCCCACATCGCTGGCCCCGTCGGCGACGATCCGCATCCGGTTGTCCTCCTGGCCGGCTCCTGGTCGCCAGCTCGCGTGGCCCATAAGCCTAGGCGAGGGCTCAGGCCTGGCCGCCGTCCGCTGTCAGCGCTGAGGCGGCCCCAGAACGTCGTCGACGGGAAGGCTGAGCCCGAGCAGGCGACGCCCGCACATCGCCGCGGCCGGCTTCGAGGAGACCTGCAGGTCGCGGTACTCCAGCCCCGACGCGGGTGGCGGCCGTGGCCTCGGCGGGTGGTCGTGCGGCGGGCGCTGCTGCTACGGTACGGCGCTCCTGCGGTGACCGACGCCCGTCCGGGCCTTCCGGCTGGCCGCGCCTGGGGGCGCACGGCAGGCGCCCGTCGGTTTGGACGTGGCCGCGATCATCGAGCGGGCCCCCGAGCGTGGCCGAGGCACGGCCCGGGCACCACCGGCCACCCGCTGGCGGTCGGTGACCCCGCGGAGGCGTCGACAGGGCGGGACTCTGTGCGCCGTGCCGCGCGCGTCCGGGCATGCGTCCGGGGCAACGAGGAGGAGGGGTGCGTTTCGACACGGACTCGATCCGTCTGGCTGCCGCCGGGCTGGCTGAAGCCGTCCGGACGCACCGGCGGGCGCTGCACCGCCATCCCGAACTGGGCTTTGCCGAGCACCGCACCGCGGAATACGTCGAGTCGGTACTGGACCGCCTGGGGGTGGCCCACCGCCGGGTGGTCGGCACCGGGGTGGCCGCCGTCGTGACCGGCAGCGGCCCGGGCTGCGTCGGCGTGCGCGCCGACATGGACGCCCTGCCCGTCCCGGAGGCGCCCGGACGGGCCGGTTACCGCTCCGAGATCGACGGCCGCTCCCACGCCTGCGGCCACGACGCCCACGTCGCGGTGGCGCTGGGCCTGGCCGAGCTGCTCACCTCGGTCGAAGAGCTGCCCGGGACGGTGGCGCTGTACTTCCAGCCGGCCGAGGAGGGCCCCGGCGGGGCCGAGCCGATGGTCGCCGCCGGGGTGCTGGACGACCCCAGGCCCCGGGCGGTCGTCGCGTTGCACGTGTC
The DNA here is from genome assembly GCA_035550935.1 of Egibacteraceae bacterium. Taxonomy (GTDB): domain Bacteria; phylum Actinomycetota; class Nitriliruptoria; order Euzebyales; family Egibacteraceae; genus DASZOD01. The sequence goes on from DASZOD010000350.1 coordinate 7,172, forward strand.
CAGCCGGTTCCCGTCAGGGGTGGTGGCCGTGCGCAGTGGCCCGTCGACCGGCTCCGACGACGCCTTCGTCATCACCGTGCGCGGCGCCGGCGGCCACGCGGCGCATCCCGAGACCGCCGTCGACCCTGTGCCCGTCGCCGCCCAGATCGTCACCGCCGTCCAGCAGCTCGTCACCCGCGAGGTCGACCCGGCCCACCCGGTGGTCGTGACCTTCGGCTCGATCCACGGGGGCAGACGCCACAACGTCATCGCCGAGTCGGTGGTCCTGGAAGGCACCATCCGTGCGCTGCACCACGCTGACCGCGAGCTGCTGTGCCGCCGCTTGAGCGAGGTGGCGACCGGCGTGGCGGCGGTCCACCGCGCCAGCGCCGGGGTCGAGATCCGCCACGGCTACCCGGTCGGGGTCAACGACGCCGCGCTCATCGGGGTGATCGCCGAGGCCGCCCGGGCGACGCTGGGCGACGACCGGGTGATCGTGGCCCAGAAGCCCTCGCTGGGAGGGGAGGACTTCTACGCCTTCGGCGCCACGGGCGTCCCGGTCGCCATGTTCTACCTGGGCGTGGCCAATCCCGAGCTCGGCATCACCGCGCCACACCACAGCCCCGGGTTCGACCTCGACGAGGCCGCGCTGCCCGCCGGCCTGGCCGTGTTCGCCGAGACCATCCGCCGGCTGCTGGCGCCCTGAGGGCGTGGCGATGTCAGGATGGTGTGGTGGGTAGCCGCGCGAGGTGAGGGCCATGGACGACACGAGCGACCGGCTGGAGCTGTCCGAGCAGGAATGGCGGCACCGGCTGGCACCCCAGCAGTACGAGGTCCTGCGGCGCAAGGGCACCGAGCCGCCGTTCACCGGCCTGTACTGGGACGCCAAGGACGGCGGGGTCTACCGCTGTGCGGGCTGCGACGCGCCGCTGTTCGACGCGCAGACGAAGTTCGACTCGGGCACCGGCTGGCCAAGCTTCTGGCGGCCGGTCAGCCGCGACGCCGTACGCCTGGAGGACGACCGCAGCCACGGCATGCGCCGCACCGAGGTGCTGTGCGCCCGCTGCGACGGCCATCTGGGCCACGTCTTCGACGACGGCCCCGCCCCCACCGGCCTGCGCTACTGCATCAACTCGGCGTCGCTGAGCCTGGACGACTCCGAGTAGGGTGACCAGCCCGGCCGGCGGCGGCAGTAGGTGGCGCGTCTGGGACGTTACTCTTTGACAGGCACGCGTCCGGCGTCTGCGGCGTGGCAGCGGGAGGGTCCGGGCGCCAGCGGGCAGGAGCGAAGCGTGAAGCGGGCAGCTGCGAGGCGCCGCGGGCGGGCAGGCGGCGGGCCGGGGCAACTTCGGCCGCCGGCGCACCTGCAGGGCCTGGGTGCCGCACAGCACGCCCAGCAGCGCAGGTCCCGCCAGCGTCGCGGCCCGCA
>DASZOD010000351.1:0-4667 GCA_035550935.1 Egibacteraceae bacterium
ATCCTCGGGGACCGGCTCGCCGCCCCGCTCCGACGGGGCCGCGACGGGGGCATCGGCGGGGGGCGTCGCGGGCTCGGGCTCGGTCTCGGCCTCGGACGGGGGCGTGCCCGGGGTCAGGTCGGCCCCGGCGTCGTCGGGCGCGGGCACGTCAGCGGGCACGTTGGCCGGAGCGGCGGTCGCAGGCTGGCCCGACTGGCGGTCAGCGGGCACCGACTCCTTCGCCTTCTCGTCGGCCGCGTCGCCCATGCCGGCGGTCGGCGACACCGCCGCTGCCGGCTGGGGCCCGCCGCCGCGGCGGGGGGCCTGTTGGGCCGGCCTGCGGGCGCGGGCACGCGCCAGCTGGGCCTCGCGACGCTCGCCCGAGGCCAGCACCTCGCCGGAGTAGATCCATACCTTCACGCCGATGCGCCCGTACGTCGTGCGGGCCTCGTCGAAGCCGTAGTCGATGTTGGCCCGCAGCGTGTGCAGCGGGACCCGCCCCTCGCGGTACCACTCGGTGCGGCTCATCTCCGCGCCACCCAGGCGTCCCGAGCACTGGACCCGGATGCCCTTGGCACCGGCTTTCATGGCGTTCTGCGTGGCCCGCCGCATGGCCCGGCGGAAGCTGACTCGGCCGCGCAGCTGCTCGGCGACGTTGTGCGCGGTGACCTGGGCGTCCAGCTCGGGCTGCTTGATCTCCAGGATGTTGAGCTTGACCTGCTTGCCGGTCATCTCCTCCAGCTTCGCGCGGATGGCGTCGGCCTCGGTCCCCCGCCGGCCGATCACGATCCCGGGTCGGGCGGTGTGGACGTCGACGGTGACACGGTCGCGGGTGCGCTCGATGTCGACGCTGGAGATGCCGGCGTGGCGCACTCGCTCGCGGATGAAACGACGGATGCGGTCGTCCTCGATGACGTAGTCGCCGTACTCCTTGCTGGCGAACCAGCGCGACTTGTGGTCGGCGATCACCCCGAGGCGGAAGCCGTAGGGATGGATCTTCTGGCCCACTGCTGCTACTCCTCCCCTGTTGCCGTGGCCTGCGCCGGCCTGCCGTTGCGGGCCGCCCCGCCCGGGGCGGTCGCCCGGGCCGCCAGCGGCTCGCTACCGACCACGATCGTGATGTGGCAGGTGCGCTTGCGGATCCGGTAGGCGCGGCCCATGGCCCGCGGCCGGAAGCGCTTGAGCGTGGGGCCTTCGTCCACCACCGCGGCGTTGACCACCAGGTCGTCGGCGTCGAGATCGTGATTGTGTTCGGCGTTGGCCACCGCCGAGTTCAGCGTCTTGAGGACCGGCCGGGCGGCGTGCTTGGCCGATAGCGTCAGGACGCTGCGCGCGTCCTCCACCGGCAGGCCGCGAATGAGGCCGATCACCTGCCGGACCTTGTCGGGACCGACCCGTACGTAGCGGGCCACCGCCTTCGCCTGCATCGTATCGTGCTCCTCACACCGTCCGCGCGCCGCCGACTAGCGGCGGCCTCGTACCCTGACCTGTTGCTTCTCGCCCGCACCGCGCCACTTGATCGCCCGGGTGGGCGCGAACTCGCCGAGCTTGTGGCCCACCATGGACTCGGAGATGTAGACGGGCACGTGGCGGCGTCCGTCGTGGACGGCGATCGTGTGGCCCACCATCTCCGGGGAGATGTCCGAGCGTCGCGACCAGGTCTTGACGACCCGCTTGTCGCCCCTGCTGTTGAGCTGGTCGATCTTCTTCTCCAGGTGCTCGTCGACGAACGGTCCCTTCCTCAGGCTGCGCGCCATGCTCGTGCTCCCTCCCTGACGGTGACGGTCTAGCGGCGACGCTTGCCGCGCCGGCGCACGATCTGGGCGTCGGAGGCCTTGTTCTTCTTGCGCGTGCGCCCCTCGGGCTTGCCCTTGGGGTTGGTGGGGTGCCGGCCGCCGGAGGTGCGCCCCTCGCCCCCGCCGTGGGGATGGTCCACCGGATTCATCACCACGCCCCGGACGCTGGGACGCTTGCCCTTCCAGCGGGCTCGGCCGGCCTTGCCTTCGTTGATGATGTCGTGCTCGGCGTTGCCGACGGCCCCGACCGTGGCCCGGCAGGTGGCCAGGACCAGACGGACCTCTCCCGAGGGCAGCCGCAGGGCCGCGGAGGTGCCCTCCTTGGCCAGCAGCTGGATGCGGTTGCCAGCGGAACGGCCCAGCTTCGCACCACCACCGGGACGCAGTTCCACGGCGTGCACGATCGTGCCCACCGGGATGTTGCGCAGCGGCAGGGCGTTGCCGGGTCGGATGTCGGCGCCCTCGCCGGACTCCACAGTGTCCCCGACCCGCAGGCCGTCGGGCACTAAGATGTAGCGCTTCTCACCGTCGACGTAGTGCAGCAGCGCGATGCGGGCGGAGCGGTTCGGGTCGTACTCGATCGTGGCGACCTTGGCCGGTACGCCGTCCTTGTCGCGACGGAAGTCGATGACCCGGTAACGCTGCTTGTGGCCGCCACCCTGGTGGCGGGCGGTGATGCGCCCGTGGACGTTGCGGCCGGCCTTCTTCGGCTTCGGTCTCGTCAGCGCCTTCAGCGGCTTGTCGCCGGTCAGCCCCTCGAAGTCGGACACGCTCATGTCCCGGCGCGCCGGCGTGGTCGGTTTGTACTTGCGAACGCCCATGACAGCTTCCTCGATCCCTACAGCCCGGCCTCGAAGATGTCGATCTCCTCTCCGGGGGCCAGGGTGACGATGGCACGCTTGGTGTCCTTGCGCCGGCCGTAGGTCCGGCCGAAGCGCTTGCGCTTGCCCTTGCGGTTGATGGTGTTCACGGCGGCGACCTTCACACCGAAGATGCGCTCCACCGCCTGTTTGATCTCGGTCTTGTGCGAAGCGGGATGCACCAGGAACGTGTACCGGCCCTGGTCCAGCAGCCCGTAGCTCTTCTCGCTGACCACCGGTGCGATGATCACGTCACGAGCGTCCTTCACCGGGGTCACCTCCTTGCGGGCTCGCCGTGCGCGCCGCTGCGGGCACTGCAGGTTCCCCGCCGGCAGCGCCTCCAGCCACGGAGGCCAGCGCCTCCTGCTGGAACACGACGACGTCGCTGCACAGCACGTCGTAGGTATTGAGCTGGTCCACGGTGAGGGTGTGCACCCCGGGCAGGTTGCGGAAGCTCTTGCCGAGCGTCTCGTCGCGCCCGGCCAGCACGAGCAGGACCCACCGGTCGGCCAGGTCGAGCGCCTGGAGAAAGGCCATGGCGTCCTTCGTGCGCGGCGCGTCGAAGGCCAGGCCCTTGACCACCCGGACGTCGCCGGAGCGGGCCCGGTCGCTCAAGGCCGAGCGCAGCGCCAGGCGCTTGAGCTTCTTGGGCACGCGCTTGGTGTGGTTCTGTGCGCCGCTGGGACCGTGAGCGACGCCGCCTCCGGTCCACTGGGGAGCGCGGATGGACCCGTGGCGGGCCCGGCCGGTGCCCTTCTGGCGCCACGGCTTGCGACCGCCGCCTCGGACCTCGCTGCGGCTCTTGGTCTTGGCGCTTCCGGCGCGGGCGGCCGCCAGCTGGGCGGTGACGACCTGGTGCATGACGGCCACGTTCGGCTCGATGTCGAACACCGCCGTGTCGAGCTGCACCGTGCCCGTGGCTGCACCGGTGAGGTCCAGGACGTCGACGGTCGGCATCAGGACGCACCTGCCCCGGTCGGCTCCGGCGCCTTCACCGCGTCACGGATGACCAGAAGCGAGCCGTTGTTGCCGGGCACCGCCCCTTTGACGAGCAGCAGGTTGCGCTCGGGGTCGACGCCCACCAGCTCGAGGTTCTGCACGGTGACCCGCTCGCCTCCCAGGCGGCCGGCCATGCGGGTGCCGGGGAAGACCCGACTGGGGGTGGCGCAGGCGCCGATCGCACCCGGTGCCCGGTGCACCTTGTGCGCGCCGTGGGCGGCTCCCAGACCGGCGAACCCGTGACGCTTCATCGTCCCCGTGAAGCCTTTGCCCTTGCTCCTGCCGGTCACGTCGACGAGCTGGCCGAGGGTGAACACGTCGACGGTGACCATGTCGCCGGGGGCGTGGTCGCCGGCTAGCTCGAACTCGACCAGGTGGCGGGTCGGTTCCACCCCCGCGCGGGCGAAGTGCCCCGCCAGGGGCTTGTTGACCCGCTTGACCCGGCCGAAGCCCAGCTGCACCGCGGCGTAGCCATCACGCTCGGGCGTGCGAACCTGCACGACCGGGCACGGCCCGGCGCGCACGACCGTGACCGGCACGACCCGGCCTTCGTCGTCGAAGACCTGGGTCATCCCCAGCTTGGTGCCCAAGATTCCTCTAGCCATCGCTCCTGCTCGTCTCTGTGTTGCCCGCAGGACCCCGGGGCCCTACAGCTTGATCTCGATGTCCACCCCGGCGGGCAGATCCAGGCGCATGAGCGAGTCAACGGTCTTCTGCGTGGGCTCGTGGATGTCGATCAGCCGCTTGTGGGTGCGCATCTCGAAGTGCTCGCGCGAGTCCTTGTACTTGTGCGGGGACCGGATGACGCAGTAGACGTTCTTCTCGGTGGGCAGCGGCACTGGCCCGGTGATCCTGGCGCCGGTGCGCTCGACCGTATCGACGATCTTGCGCGCCGACTGGTCGATGATCTCGTGATCGTAGGCCTTCAGCCGTATGCGGATCTTCTGCTCTGCCATCTCTCGCTCTTCTCTTGCGGTCGCGGGGCCGCGGTCGGGCAAGGCTGCTGCGGCTGGTCGAGGGTCCTTGGCGGGCG
>DASZOD010000352.1:0-9997 GCA_035550935.1 Egibacteraceae bacterium
GGCGGCGGCGGCGGGGGCGAGACTCCTACCGTGCTGGTCGACTTCGTTCACGACGAGGTGGCCAGCTCGTTTCTCGCCTACTTCCCCGACCAGGTGAGCGTGCACCCCGGTGACACGGTGGTGTTCCGGCAGGAGTGGACCGGAGAACCCCACAGCGTGACGATGGGCACGCAGGTCGACGAGATGATGGCGCTCGCCCGCCCGTTCATCGAGCGCTTCCGGGCCGGGGACGAGCCCAGCGAGGAAGAGCTGGCGCCCGTCGACGCGGTGCTCGACAGGCTGCCCTGGATGATGGACGACGAGGGCGAGATCCAGCAGAACGGCGCCCAGCCCTGCTACCTGGACGAGGGCCTGCCACCCGAGGACCCGGACACGCCGTGCGCCGACGAGCAGCAGGTGCAGCCGGCCTTCACCGGCCGCCAGTCCTACTACAACAGTGGCTTCATCCCCTACCAGGGACCGCGGGGAAACCAGTTCCGGGTCCCGCTGGCCGACGACATCGCCCCCGGAACCTACAGCTTCTACTGCAACCTGCATGGGCCGCTGCAGTCGGGCTCCATCACCGTGGTCCCGGCGGATCGGCCGATCCCCTCCGCCAGAGAGGTGGCGGCCGAGGGCCGCGCCCAGGTCGACAGGATGGCCCAGCCGCTACTGGCCGCCCTGCGCACCGCCCAGGAGCAGGATGTGCCGGCGGTCGAGGGAGAGCCGGTGCCCAAGCCTCTGGCAGGCTGGTTCAGCGACGATCCCGCCGCCCACGCCACGATCAACGAGTTCGTGCCACGCACGCTCGAGGCGAGGGTCGGCCAGCCGATCACCTGGAACTTCGTGGGCGGACACACCGTCAGCTTCGACGTCCCCGAGTACTTCTCGGAGTTCACCATCGACGAGGACGGGCGGGTGAGCGCCAGCCCGCTGGCCTTCGACCCGCAGGGCCTGCCCGAGCCACCCGCGTCCGAAGGAGCTGATCATCAAGAAGAGGTCGCTGAGCAAGCAGCGGAGCCCGGGGAAGGGGAGGAGGCCCCGCCCCCGCGGATCGACGCCGGCCAGTGGGACGGCAGCGGGTTCCTGTCCTCCGGGGTCCAGTTCGACGGCACCTTCACCGTTACCTTCACGCAACCGGGCTCCTATCCGTACGCCTGCCTGATCCACCCGCAGATGGTGGGTGAGGTGATGGTCCGCTAGGGGTGGCCATGGCAGCACAGCCCGACGCGGCCGTTCCCGCAACGGCGGACGTCCGCGTCCGACGCTGGTTCTCGTCGCTGTCCCCGGGCGACTGGCTGTTCGCGGTCGTCCTGCTGGTCGAGGCCTGCTACGTCCTGGTGGCGCTGGGGGCAGGCGTCCTGGCGACCGCCGCCGGCTCGTCGGCCGCCCTGCACGAGGACCTGCACATCCGGGGCGTGCTGCCCACGGCGGTCGGGCGGGTGGCCGAGGGCATCGCCGACGCCAGCCACGGTCGGTGGTCGTGGCCGCAGCTCGCTTTGGACTACGGCTTCAGCGTGTTCAACCTCGCGCTCGCCGGGTTCCTGCTGTGGCTGCGGCCACGGGACCGAAGCGCCCGCCTGCTCGCCCTGGGGCTGATGGGCACCGCGGTCGCCTTCAACCTCAACGCCTACACGGTGTACGAGGCGATGGACGCCACCGGGTGGCTGGCGACGGCCCATTGGCTGTTCCAGCTGATCGCCGTAGGCGCTTACCTGCTGGCGCTGCTGCTGTTCCCCGACGGCAAGCTGGTGCCGCGCTGGTCGCGGCCCGCCCAGCTGGCGCTGCACGCCGCCGTGGGCTCAGGGCTGCTGGCCCTGGTGCTGCTGATCCGGGGGACGTCGCGGACGCTCGCGATCGTGCTGGTGTTCGGCCTGCTCGCCCCGGCCGTGGGCGTCGCCGCCCAGGCGTACCGCTACCGACGTGCGCCCACGCCGGTGGAACGCCAGCAGTCACGCCTGCTGTTCTGGGCGCTGACGCCGGCGCTGCTGCTGGGCCTCTACACGCTCACCCAGGACGTGATGTCCTCGGCCTTCTTCACGTACGCCGGTCGTGACCTCGACCTCATACCCGTCGCGCTGTTCCGCGTGTTCCAGGCCACCTTCGCGGTGGTGCCGATCGCCCTGTTCGTGGGGATCCTGCGCTTCCGGCTGTGGAACATCGACCGCGTCATCAGCCGGGCGCTGGTGTACAGCTCGCTCGCCGTGTTCGTCTCGCTGGTGTACGTGGGGGTCGTGGTCGGCGTCGGCCGCGCGATCGGCCTGCAGGGTGACAACGTCGTGCTGTCGATCGTGGCCACCGGCGTGGTGGCGGTCGCCTTCCAGCCCGCCAAGGAGCGGGCACGCCGGGTCGTCAACCGGCTTGTCTACGGCCGCCGAGTGACCCCGTACCAGGTGCTGAGCGAGTTCTCGGAGCACATGGCCGAGTCGGTGGCGACCGAGGAGAAGCTCTCGCGCACCGCCCGGCTGTTGGCCGAGGGTACCGCCGCGACGCGTGCCGACGTCTGGCTGGTGGTGGCGGGCGGGGTCCGGCGCGCCGCGTCGTGGCCGGAAAACGACGACGCCGCGCTCCAGCTATCCCTGGTGGACGGGCAGCTGCCGCAGCTGCCCTGGGCCACCGCCTGCGTCGCCGTGCGCCACCAGGAGGAGCTGCTGGGGGCGCTCACGATCACCAAGCCGGCCAACGAGGTCGTGGACCTCACCGAGGAGCGACTGCTGGCCGACCTTGCGTCGCAGACCGGCTTGCTGCTGCGCAACGTGCGGCTGACCACCGAGCTGCTGCTGCGTTTGGACGAGCTGCGGGCTTCACGCCAGCGGCTGGTCTCGGCGCAGGACCAGGCCCGCCGCCAGCTGGAGCGCAACCTCCACGACGGGGCCCAACAGCAGCTGGTCGCCCTCAAGGTCAAGCTGGGTCTGGCTCGCCGCCTTGCCGAAGCGGGCAAGCCGGTGGAGCAGCTGCTGGGGCAGCTGGGCGACGAGACCGACGACGCGATCGACACCCTGCGTGACCTGGCCCGGGGGATCTACCCCCCGCTGCTGGCCGACCAGGGGCTGGCAGCCGCGCTGCGGGCGCAGGCGAACAAGGCGCCGCTTCCGGTGGCGGTCGAGGCGGACGCCCTGGGCCGCTACCCCCAGGAGGTGGAGGCCGCGGTCTACTTCTGCTGCCTGGAGGGGCTGCAGAACGTCTCAAAGTACGCCGACGCCAGCAGCGTGACCATCCGCCTCGGTGAGGACGGCGGGTGGCTGCGCTTCAGCGTCTCCGACGACGGGCGAGGCTTCGATCCCAGCCGCACCGAGCGCGGGACGGGGCTGCAGAACATGGCCGACCGCCTCGACGCACTCGACGGTGCCCTCAAGCTGCGGTCGGCGCCGGGCGGCGGCACCACCCTGCTGGGGGCCATACCGGTCGCAGGCCGCTCGGAGTCGACGCCACCTTCCTCCCCTTTCGACCTCCGCGGGGGCCTACCAGCCGAGCATGCCCTACATGACGCCCTCTAATGGTCCGCGGCCCGCCGCCAGACCTCTGGCGGGTCCGTCCAGTCCAGCTGCACCTGCGGTGAGCACCCGGTGAGCCCGGCGGGTGGTGCTAGCCACACCCAGGTCGGCCGGTTGGCAGGTTGGTCGGCGCGGGACGCCGGTGACATCATCGCTGCACCATGACAGACGCGCCCGTGCGTGTGGTGATCGTCGACGATCAAGAGCCGTTCCGTGTGGCGGCGCGGATGGTGGTGGAGTTGACCGACGGCTTCGAGGTGGTGGGCGAGGCGGAGACCGGCGAGGCGTCCGTCGATGTTGTGCGTGAACTGCGTCCGGACCTCGTCCTCATGGACGTGAACCTGCCGGGCATCAACGGCCTCGAAGCCACCCGCCGGATCCTCGAGCTCGCGACGGGCGCCCGTGTGCTGGTGCTGTCCACGTACGAGGCGGAGGAGTACGAGCCTCGCGCCGTCGCTGCCGGTGCGATCGCCTACATGCCGAAGTCGGCGTTCGGTCCCGACCTGCTCACCGACGCGTGGAGCAACGGCGCCGCCGGACATGGCCTGGACCGGTGACCACGACAGGAGGCGTCACATGAAGATGGAGTCGTCCATCACGTCCGTCTCGTGGATCCCCTCGGAGGCGGTCACGGGCCCGCTGAGGCTGCCCTTCGAGGCCGGGTTCAGCCACTACGACCAGCCACCCCCGGACGTCGTCGAGGACGTCGAGCGCTTGGCCGCCGAAGGCCGCTGCCGGTTCGCCAACGAGCTGCGTGCCTGGGTCGAGGTCGAGGACGGACGCATCGTCGACTACGGGCACCGCGGTCGCAGCCACATCGCACAGACCCGGCTGCGCCTTGGGCCACGGTCGGTGTCGTTCGCGGCCGTGCCCTACCCCGACGTCCGCCCCGAGCCAGACGTTGGCGATGAGCGGGTGCGGTTCGTGCAGACGGCCGGTGGGCGGACCGCCGTGCCTTCGCCGCGCCCGATCGGTCGACCTCCGTTCGTGCGTGTCGTCCCGCCGCCGGCCTGGACCACGCTCGCGCTGACGCTGTACGCCGATGGCCGCGCCGAGCAGGAGGTCGTCGGGGCCAGCCCGTTCCCGCGCCACTGGATCTACGACGCGGACGGCCGGCTGAAGGGCAAGACCGGCACCATCGACTTCAAGTCGTGGATCGCCGAGTCGGCGAAGGGCGTGCACACCCCGTGGGGGCAGGAGGACCATCCCGCTCTCGTCACGGCCGTCGAGACGGCGCTGGAGCGGGAGCTGTCGCGCATCATCATGGGCGGTCGCAAGCCCAAGATCCGCAAGGTGAGGTTGGGCGACACCCTGGTGGAGCAGGGCGCGCCGGGCGCGGAGCTGTACCTCCTGCTCGACGGGGTGCTCGCCGTGGAGGTCGACGGCCAGGGCGTCGCCGAGGTCGGACCGGGGGCCGTTCTCGGCGAACGCGCCTTGCTGGAGGGGGGCAAGCGCACCGCCACCCTGCGGGCGGTGACCTCCTGCAAGGTCGCCGTCGCCGCGGCGGACGAGCTCGACCGCGACGCGCTGGCCGAGGTCGCGAGCGGTCATCGCCGTGAGGACGAGCCGACCTGAGCTTCGTGCCGCACGGCGCCGCGGGCCGGTAGGGTCGTGGCCGAAACGACGGTGCGGTGCAACGGCGAGAACGGCCGAGCGACGTGCGTCTGTACATCTGCGGGGTCCGGGGCTCGACGCCGGCGCCAGGCCCGGACTTCCTGCGTTACGGCGGGCACACGTCGTGCATCGCAGCAGCGCGCGACGGTGCCCACCCGACCCTGATCCTCGACGCCGGCACCGGGATCCGCCGGGTGTGGCACCTGCTGCACGGCCAGCCGTTCCGCGGCAGCGTGTTGCTCAGCCACCTGCACTGGGACCACACTCAGGGGCTGCCGTTCTTCCGCGCTGGAGATGACCCGGACTCGCGAGTGGACCTGTACCTGCCCGCGCAGGGCGGCGACCCCGAGGAGGTGCTGGCCCGTGGGATGTCCCCGCCGCACTTCCCGATCCGCCCCTCGCAGCTGCGGGGCCGCTGGCGCTTCCACGGGCTGGAGGAGGGCGAACACGACCTCGAGGGCTTCCGGGTGCTGGCACGTGAGGTACCGCACAAGGGTGGTCGCACCTTCGGCTACCGGGTGTCGGACGGCGGCGCGTCGTTCGCCTACCTCTCCGACCACCACCCCTACGGCCTGGGTCCCGGTCCGGAGGGCTACGGGGAGTACCACGAGGCCGCAAGGACGCTGGCCGAGGGGGTGGACCTGCTGGTGCACGACTCACAGTACACGGGGCCGGAGTTCGCCGAGCGCGCCCACTTCGGGCACTCCACCACCGACTTTGCGGTGCACCTGGCCGAGCTGGCCGGCTGCGCCCGGTTGCTGCTGTTCCACCACGACCCCCCACGCACAGACGCCGAGCTCGACGCCATCGTGGCCGGTCTCCAGGACCGCCGAGTGCCGGTGTCCGCCGCCACGGAGGGCGACGTCATCGACCTGCCGCTGACGCCGCCCGGCCGGGGACGGAGGGACTGACGGGCGTGACCGTTGCGGCGGGCGTGTGGCTGTGGCGCACCGAGCTCAACCCCGCCTGGCTGGTCCTCGCCGGGGCCGCCGTGGGGCTCGGTGCCAAGGTCGTGGGCCCGTAGGGGATGCACACGCCAAAGGCGTCCTTCGGTCCCGCCGGTCCCCTGTGACCGCAGGGGGCGACGAGATCGAACGTCGCCGGGGCCGGCTCGGTAGGCTCAGGTCCCATGCCGCTGCGAGTCGTGCTCGCTGATGACGCCTATCTCATCCGTGAGGGAGTGGCGGCGCTGCTGGAGCTCAGCGACGAGGTGCAGCTGGTGGCCAGCGTCGCCGATCACGACGCGCTGCTGCGGGCGGTCGACGAGCACGACCCCGACGTCGTCGTCACCGACATCCGCATGCCCCCCACCGGCACCGACGAGGGGATCCGCGCCGCCAACGCCCTGCGCCAGACCCATCCCGGCGTGGGGGTGGTCGTCCTGTCGCAGTACGTCGAGCCACGCTACGCCGTCCACCTGCTCGCGGAGGGAGCACGCGGGCGGGCCTACCTGCTCAAGGAACGCGTCGGCGACCTGCAGACCCTGCTGCACGCGATCCGGGAGGTCGCCGGCGGCGGGTCGGTGACGGACCCACGGGTCGTCGACGCCCTCATGGCGGCGCGCACCCGGGGGCCCTCGCCGCTGGACCGGCTCACCGACCGCGAACGCCAGGTGCTCGGGGAGATCGCCTCCGGAAAGAACAACGCCGCGATCGCCCGCAGCCTGTTTCTGACCGAGCGCGCGGTCGAGAAGCACATCAACTCGATCTTCGCCAAGCTGGGGCTGTCGCAGGAACCCGACGTCCACCGCCGGGTCCAAGCCGTGCTGCTGTTCCTCGACGCCGCCGGATAAGGCCCCGACCGGGCAAGCAATGGAGCCAGCCCCACCGGGGTGCGCCGCCAGCGGCCTCCCCGGGGTGGGAGCCTCATGCAAGCCGCTCGGCCGGCAGCCGCCACGCGCCGACCGCGCCGGCGCGGCCCTTGACGGGGGTCGGCGCGATCTCCTGGCACGCCGGCGGCGCCCCCTGCAGCGCCGCCTGCAGCGCCGCGTAGGTCGGCTGCGACAGCACCGTCTCACCCGGCTGGGCCCACTGCTGGAGCCGCTGGGTCAGGTTGACCGTGTCGCCGACGAGCGAGTACTCCAGGTGCTCCTCGCTGCCGAGCAGCGCGGCGGCCACCGGCCCCGTCGACAGCCCGACGCCGAGCCCGAACGGCTCCAGGCCCTCGGCCGCCCAGCGGGCGTTGACCTGCGCCTGCGCGCTGTGCAACGCCCGCGCCGCGGCGACGGCGCGGGCGGCGTGGTCAGGCTGGGGGACCGGCGCGCCGAAGACCGCCATCACCGCGTCGCCGACGAACTGCATCACCGTCCCCCCGGCGGCGGCGATCGCCCGGTTGGCGGCAGCGCGGTGCTCGTGCAGCTGGCGCGCCAGCACGCTGGGGGTGGTGCGCTCGGCGATCCCCGAGTAGCCACGCACGTCCGACATCAGCACCGTCACCTGCAGGGCCTGGGTCTGTCCCGGCGCCTGGCCGCCGGCGCGCAGCTGGTCGGCTATGCCGGTGGGCAGCATCCGTGACAGCGTCTCGCCCTGCTCCTCGCGGTCGACGATGGCCTGCTGGAGCAGCCGCAGGCGCTCGAGCGCGTCGCGGTCACCGGCCGACAGCCCGTCGGCGAGCCGGACGAAGACCTTCTCGATCTGGTTGGCCACGTCAGCCGGGGTGGTCCGGCGACGGACCGCGATCGCCTTGACCGGCACGCCCTCGGCCACCAGCCGGACGAGCTCCTCCTCGTCGGGGCTCAGCGCGCCGGCCCGGCGCACCGGGTTCACCAGCGCGCTGACAATGGAGGGGTCCAGCATCGAGCCGCCGCCGGCGACCTCGCGCACCGCCCGGGCGAGCTGGTCGCCGTCGCCGATGCGGTCCTTGAGCAGGTAGGCGTAGCCGGCGGCGCCCTCCGCCAGCAGCGACACCGCGTACTCGGGGTCGTCGTACTGGCTGAGGATCACCACCCCGGTACCGGGGTGGCGCCGCCGCACGCGCTTGGCAGCCTCGATGCCCTCGCGGGTGAAGGTCGGGGGCATGCGGATGTCGGTGACAACCACCTGCGGCGCCAGCTCGTCAGCCAGCGTGACCAGTTCGTCCTCGTCGGTCGCCACCCCGGCGACGTCGAGGTCGTCCTCGAGTTCCAGCAGCGCGCGGACCCCTTCGCGGACGAGCAGGTTGTCGTCCGCGAGGAGGACCGAGATCCGCCTGTCCGGCTCCACGGCTGTCATCTTCCTCATCCCCGCCTGACGGCCCGCTGCCCGTCGACCTCCCGGATGGCGACAACGGCGACTCCGCCGACCAGTGCAGCAGTCCCGGACCGGCCCACCGAGCCTGGCAAGGCCGCAGCTATCGGGGCGACCCCGAACAGGGCCACCCCCAATCCTGGCAGTGTACAGCGGGATCCGCCAGCCTGGCTGCCGTGCCTTCGCGACATATCCGACGAGCAGCAGTCCGACCGCCACCGCCCCCATGGAGGTCGTTGTCGTCCTCGGCGACGTGCGGGTCGCCGGGCACGGCCGCGCGCGCGGCGCACCCCGCTGGAACGCCGGTGGTGCCTGCACCACCAGTCAGCGGGGGACCTTACGCCCCGACGACGGCCGGTCGTCGACCGCCACGTTCGCGGTGCCCGACCGTTGAACTGGGGGAGCGCCGCGGCCACGACGCCACCGCCGACCGCAGCCCCGACTGCGCCAGGAGCTCTACAATGCCGCGAACTCTGCTGCGCCTTCGCCAGCGGGAGACGAAGGTGACCAGGAGCGATTCGGGGGCCGTGGGCCCGGGCGTGACGCCGGAGGCGCCTCAGGCAGCGCCCGGCCGACCCGGGCGCGCGCCCCGGGGGGTTCGGCGCTGGGTGAGCAGGCCGGTGCTGGGGCTGGTGCTGCGCGCCGGGGCGGTGCTGCTGCCGGTCGTCGTGTCGGTGGCGGCGGCGCTGGCCACCGCGGCGCTGCTGCCGGCGGTGACCTCGGTGTGGGCCACGATCCTGTGGTGGGCGGCGGTGCTGCTCGTGGCCCAGACCTGCCTGCTGGCGACGGCGTATGCCGCCCGGCAGCTGCTGCCCCTGGCGGTCCTGCTGCGGATGTCGCTGCTGTTTCCCGATCGTGCCCCCTCGCGGTTCCGGGTCTGGCGCTCGGTGGGCAGCGCCGACGCCCTCGAGCGCCGGGTCGAGGCCGGGGCCGACCCGACCGGGGCCCGGGACGCCGCACTCATGCTCGGCCTGGTGCGGGCGGTGGGCCACCACGACCCGGCCACGCGGGGCCACTCGGAGCGGGTGCGGCTCTTCGTCGACCTCATCGCGGAGGAACTGCGGTTGGCTGCGGGCGACCACGACCGGCTCCGGTGGGTCGCGCTGCTCCACGACGTCGGCAAGCTGTCGGTGGCCCCCGAGGTGCTCAACAAGCCCGGACGCCTGGACGGCGCCGAGTGGGCGCAGGTGCACAAGCATCCGGCGGAGGGCGCAAGGCTGACCGCTCCCCTGGGACCGTGGCTCGGGGCGTGGGCGCCCGGGGTGCGCGACCACCACGAGCGCTACGACGGCAGCGGCTACCCTGCCGGGCTGGGCGGCGCTGAGATCTCGTTCGCCGGGCGCATCGTGGCGGTGGCCGACGCCTTCGAGACGATGACGGCGCGCCGCCCCTACAAGCGGCCCTTGACCGTCGCGGCCGCCCGCCGTGAGCTGGTGCGCTGCGCCGGCAGCCACTTCGACCCCCAGGTCGTGCGCGCCCTGCTCAACGTCTCCATCGGGCGGCTGCGCCGGCGTGTGGGGACGATGGCGCTGCTCATCCAGATCCCGCTCGTGGGCCGGCTGGTGGACCGCGCCCCCGCCGGCGCCGGCCAGACGCTCGTCGCGGCCCTGATCCTGGCGACGCTGGCCGCGGTGGGGATCATGGACCCAGCCTCGGGGCCGGCGGGGGCGCCCCGCGGCTCCCGCC
>DASZOD010000353.1:0-7754 GCA_035550935.1 Egibacteraceae bacterium
CTTGGGGGCGGCGGGCTCGGCGGCGGCGGCGCGCACGGCCTCGCGGGTGCCGCTGGCCGCGTCGGTGGCGGTGGCGGCCAGCAGCCGCGCGCCGAGCTCGCAGCCGGCCGGCAGGGTCCGCAGCTGCGGGGGGCGACGCCCGGGCGGGTAGACCGCCAGGTTGGTGCGCCGGATCCACCACAGCGCCACGGTCAGCAGCCCGGCGACGCTCGCCAGGAGCAGCAGGAGGGTCTCCATCGAAAACACGCGTCCTATAGCTCGAAGAACAGGCCGTCGATCCAGGGCCAGACCCAGTTGAACCCCGGGCCGCGGAAGAACGACCCGACGATGACGAGCACGGCCCAGAAGACCAGGTAGAAGGTGAACGCCACGTAGGCGGTCTTGCGGTTCTCGGGCCGCACCGAGGGGTTCTTGTCCAGGTACGGCATGGCCCCCAGCAGAACCAGGGCGACGGTGGGGATGGTCACGCCGGCGATCATCGGGTGGAAGTAGCGCAGCAGCTCCTGCAGGCCCAGGAAGTACCACGGCGCCTTCGAGGGGTTGGGGGTGAGGTTGGCGTTGGCCAGGTCGCGCAGCGGCGCCGGGGCCAGCGCCGAGAAGACCGTCAGCAGCGCGGTCACCGCCAGCAGGGACAGGAACTCGGCGCCGATCAGGTGCGGCCAGACGTAGACCTTGTCCTCCTGCTTGCCGCGGATCTGCTGGATGCCGGTGGGCGGCACCATGGCCAGCAGGCGGTGGGTGTGCTGCTGCCCGCCGGCGCGGGGCGCCGGCCTGCCCTCGGCCCTGGCGGCCAGCGCGGCGGCGACCCGGGCCTGGCGCTCCTCGGCGGTCAGCGGTCCGCCGGCTGCCTGGCGGGTGGCCACGCCACCACCGGCCCGGGCCGGCTCGCGCTCGGGGGCCGCTTCCGCGGGCTTGTCGGTCTCCCCGGCGGCTGCGGCCGGTCCGGCCTCCTGTGCGGCCGCCTCCTTGCGGGCGCGCACCGCGGCGGCCTTGGCCTTGGCGCGGGCGATGCGCTCGCTCTTGCCGGCCGCGATCAGCTCGTCGTAGACCTTCTGGTCCATCTCGACTTGCTCGGCCATGGTGCGCTCCTCGTGTGACGCCGGCTCGTGTCTACAGGGGACCGGAGATGCCGCCGTCCTTGCGGATGCGCCAGAAGTGCACCGCCAGGAAGATCGTCAGCACGAACGGCAGGGCCAGGACGTGCAGGGTGTACCAGCGCAGCAGCGTCTCGGGCCCGATCTCCACGCCCCCCAGGAGCACGAACTGGACCTGCTGTCCGAACACCGGCGTGTAGCCCATCATGCTCGTGCCCACCGCCACGGCCCAGATCGCCAGCTGGTCCCAGGGCAGCAGGTAGCCGGTGAACGCCAGCAGCAGGGTCAGCAGCAGCAGGACGATGCCCACCACCCAGTTGAACTCGCGGGGCGGCTTGTAGGCGCCGTGGTAGAAGACCCGCGCCATGTGCAGGAAGACCGTGAACACCATGAGGTGGGCGCCCCAGCGGTGCATGTTGCGCACCAGGTCGCCGAACGTGACGGTGTCGCGCAGCCGCTGCATGTCGGCGTACGCCAGCTCCTGGCCGGCTCCGGCCGCGGGCCGGTAGAAGAACATCAGGAAGATGCCGGTGACGGTCAGCAGGATGAACAGGAAGAAGCTCAGGCCACCCAGGCAGTAGGTGTAGGTGAGCTTCAACCCGTGGCGCTTCACCTTCACCGGGTGCAGGTGGTACAGGACGTTGTTCATCGCTGCCAGGGCCCGGTCGCGGGAGGTGTCGCGGTAGCCCCTGCGGTAGATCGAGCCCGGCCGGAAGATCGACTTCCAGACGACGTTGTCCTGGAGCCGGCGCTTGAGCTCCTCGGATGACGGGATCCTGCTCACGCTCGTCCCATCGCGTCGCGGTCGTCGGCCATCGCCGGGGTCTCCGCGCTCACTGCGCGACGCGACCGAGCCACAGCGCGTCGGACGGGCAGCGCTCCACGCAGATGGAGCAGCGGGTGCACTCGTTGTCGTCGATGACGAACAGCGCCTCGGCGGTGCCGGCCAGCGTCATGACCTCCTGGTTCTCGGCGTCCTTCACGATCGACGGGGCGACCATGAAGATGCACTCCCAGGGGCAGACGTCCTCGCAGGCCCGGCACAGGATGCACAGCTCGGGGGTCAGCCCGATGTGGCGCTTGGGCTTGACCCGCTCCTGCAGCCAGCCCGGATCGACCGTCTCGATGCGGTAGTCGTCGAAGATCTCCGGGTGCAGTCCCTGGTCGGTGAGTCCCATGTGCGTGTCCTGTCGGGTTACTTGTATCCACCGGACTGGGGGCGCGGCTCTTCGCCCTCGGCGAGGCCACGCGGGTAGCGCTTCTGGACGGCCAGAGCGGCGACGCCGCACGCCGCGATCGCCACACCGGTCTCGAGTACTACGACGAGGTCGCGGAAGACCTGGTAGAAGTCCGCGGCGATCACGCGGTCAGGGCCCAGGGCAAGCGTGCCGGGGATGACCTGGTTCTCCAGCAGGTCCTTGCTGCCGTCGACGAAGTACACCCAGGCCGAGGGCAGGATCCCGAAGACCCACCAGAAGACGATCGTGCCCCCCATGACCCCGAAGAGGGCAGACAGCCAGCCGCGCGTCTCGCGCAGCAGCCTGGCGGCCAGCAGGAACACCGCGGCGAACGCGATGCTGCCCAGGGTGATGAAGACGCCGCGCAGGCCCCCGCCGAACTGCCACAGCGCCGAGAACGCGTCCGGCAGGGCGCCGAAGAAATCGCGTGCCCAGCTCACGCCTGGCCTTCCCTAGGCCGCGGAGGCGGCTGCCCCGCGGATTCCCGATGGTGCTGCGTGACGGCGAGGCGGCTGCGGGCCCAGGCGCCGTCCGGCGCGGGCAGCCACCTGCCCAACAGAAACTGTACCGGGGCGGGGTGGGGGTCGCCAAGGGCCGCGGCGGGCACGCCGGGCAGCGGCCTCATCCGCCGGCGCCGGCCTGGACACCGAGATGGACCGCCAGCAGCTCGCGCAGCTGGGAGGCGTCCAGCGCCCCGGTGTGGCGGTAGGCGACGGTGCCCGCGGGGTCGACGAACAACGTCGTGGGCATGCCGAAGTTGCGGACCTCGGCGTAGAACTCGCCCGCCGGGTCCGAAGCGAGGTCGTAGTCGATGCCCAGGCGGGTCACGAAGGCGGCCGCGCTGGCGGGAGCGTCCTGGACGTTGACGCCCAGGAACTCGGCCCGACCGGCGACCTCGCCGGCGACCTGCTGGAAGTCGGGCATCTCCACGACGCAGGGGGTGCACCAGCTTGCCCAGAAGTTCACCACCAGCGGCGTCCCCCGGTAGTCGGCCAGGCGAACCGGCGGCGCGCCAGCGAAGCCGGCGAGCACGACGTCGGGCAGCGCAAACCGGTCGGCGGCGGCGGGGCGCGAGCGCAGGTCGGGTCCCAGCCCCGCGGTCGCTGGCGCCGCGCTGCCGCCCAGCGGGTCGGGCCGGGTCAGCAGCGCGACGGCCGCGGCGGCGGCCAGCAGCGCCAGCGTCGCCGCGACGCCGACCAGCACCGTGCGCCCTCCGCGCCAGCCATCCCGGCCCGCCGTCGGATCCGGCGCATCCAGGCGTCCTGAGGCGTCGTCCATGGCTCGTCGTCCCTCGCAGGGTCCAGGCAGGGTCGACGCGCACCCTAACGCGGCGGGCGCCCGGTCGGTTCCCGCCCGGGTCCGGCGGCCGACGTGGCGCGCAGCAGGCGGGCCGGCTCCTGCGGGTCGGACGCGCGGATCCGCGGGATTCCCCGCACGACCTCGTAGTCGTCGAAGCCGGGGTTGTGGCTGGTGGAGCCGTCGGGCCAGAACACCTGCGGGCTGCCCTGGACCGGCAGGCCCTTGCTGCGTTCGAAGTCGGCGACGACGTCCGCGCGCACCGGCTCGGTCTCCCACACCTTCAGCACCGTGGCCGCGTCGAAGCCCCCCGCCGTCGCGGCCGCCGCGGCCGCGGCGCGCAGCTCGTGGCGCAGGCTGACGTCGGCGCCGTGGCGGAAGAACCGCAGCCGCAGCTGGTAGTCGGTCTCCTCGGCGGCGCGCGGCCCGACCGCGCGCCGGGCGGCGGCGACCAACTCGAAGGCGGGCAGGAACGTCGAGGGCCAGGAGGCGCCGGCGAAGCGGCTGAACAGCTCCTCTTCGTGGTTGGCCAGCACCGCGGCTTCGGGTTCGACGATGTGGCGGGGGGTGCCCCGCTCGTTGACCCACTCCAGCGGCCAGGCCCGCGGATCGAACACGACGTCCAGGCCGGACTCGTCGCGGGCGCGGCGCAGGCGGTGGACGGCCACCGTGGCCCATGGGCAGTGGATGTCGGAGTAGATGGTGACGGTCTGGCTCATGTCGGGTCTCCAACCAGGTCGTGGGCGACCTCCCCGGCCGCGGCCACGGTGGCGTCGACGTCGTCGGTGCCGTGGGCCAGGCTGAGGAACATCGCCTCGTAGCCCGACGGCGGCAGGTAGTGGCCGCGGGCGAGCATGCCGTGGAAGAAGCGGGCATAGCGGCGGTGGTCGCAGGCGCGGGCGCCAGCGTAGTCGCGCACGGCGCGGTCGACGAAGAACACCGTCAGCAGGCTGCCTGCCCGCTGGACGCGCGCCGCTACCCCGGCGGTGGCGAACGCCTCCTGCAGGCCGGCCGCCAAGCGCGCCGCGCGCTGCTCCAGCGTCTCGTAGGCGGCGTCGCCGAGCAGGCGCAGCTGGGCCAGCCCCGCCGCCGCCGCGACCGGGTTGCCGCTGAGCGTGCCGGCCTGGTACACGGGCCCCTCAGGCGCCAGCTGGCACATGAGCGCCGCCGGGCCGCCGAAGGCCGCGAGCGGGAAGCCGCCGCCGACGACCTTGCCCAGCGCGACGAGGTCGGGGATGACGCCGTAGCGCTGCTGCGCCCCGCCGCGGGCCAGCCGGAAGCCGGTGACCACCTCGTCGAAGACCAGCAGCGCCCCGTGGCGGGCGGTCAGCTCCCGCAGGAACGCCAGGAAGCCCGGCTCGGGCGGCACCACACCCATGTTCGCCGGCACCGGTTCGCAGACCACGGCGGCCACGCCTGCCGCAGCACGGTCGAAGGCCGCCTCGACCGCGGCCTGGTCGTTCCACGCCACCACCAGGGTGTCACGCGTGGCACCCGCGGTGACCCCCGGCGACCCGGGGATGCCCAGCGTCGCGACGCCGCTGCCGGCCTCTGCCAGCAACGCGTCGGCGTGGCCGTGGTAGTGACCGGCGAACTTCACCATGGTCTCCCGGCCGGTGGCCGCGCGCGCCAGCCGCAGCGCGCTCATGACCGCCTCGGTGCCGCTGGAGACACAGCGCACCATCTCGGCGGCGGGCACCGCGGCGCAGACGGTCTCGGCCAGCTCGACCTCCACCGCGGTCGGCGCGCCGTAGGACGAGCCGTGCTCGAGCGCGGCGCGCGCCGCCGCCACTACCTCGGCGTGGGCGTGACCGAGGGCCAGGGCGCCCCAGCTCATGACGTAGTCGCGGTAGCGCTTGCCGTCGACGTCGAGGATCCAGGCGCCCTGGCCGGCGGCGACGAACCGGGGTGTGCCCCCCACGCTGCGGAACGCACGCACCGGCGAGTTCACCCCGCCGGGGATGACCACCTGAGCACGCCGGAACAGCCGTTCGGACCTCGCCGCCTCGGCGGCCGGTCCCGGCGTCAAGCCCCCAGCTTCCGCTGGTCGCTCTCGGATCCCCGCCCGCCGGCGACGCCGTCGGCGCCGCCCTCGTCCGACACGGATCCCCGCCCGCCGGCGGCGCCGTCGGCGCCGCCCTCTCCCGGGGGCTCGACGTCGAAGTTGCGTGCGTACAGCTCGGCGACCCGGGCGAGTTCGGCCTCCAGCAGCTCCCGGCGGTCGCTGGCGGCGGCGAACTCGGCCAGCTGCGCGCTGTCGTAGATGTTCGGCAGCGTGCTGGCGACGTAGGAGTCGGCCAGCACCCAGCGCAACGCGGCCTGGGCCAGCGTCATGTCGCGGGTGAGGAACTGCAGCTTGTCGACCTTCTGCAGGCCCTCGACCAGCCAGCTGCGGGGGCGGTGGCGGCGGTGGTCGCCCGCCGGGAACACCGTGTCGGGGCGCAGGTTGCCTTCGAGCATGCCCGACGAGTGCGGCACCCGCACGATCATGCGTGTGCCGGTGGCCCGCGCCACCTCGAGCAGGTCGCGGCCCGGGTCCTGCTCGAGCAGGTTGTAGATCATCTGGACGCTGGCCACCCGGCGGGTGTCCATGACGCGGGCGCCCTCGTCGCGCCAGCCGATCTTGGGCCCCAGGGCCACCCCGTAGGCGCGGATCTTGCCGGTGGCGACGGCGTCGTCGAGGAAGGCGAACAGCTCGTCGTCGTCGACATGGGCCATGCGCGGGTTGTGCAGCTGGTACAGGTCGATGCGCTCGGCTCCCAGGCGCCGGAGGCTGGCGTCCAGCGCCGCGCGCACGTAGCCCACGTCGGTGCGGTGGGGACGTTCCTGCTGCCCGCGCCGGACGTCGGTGGCCTCCAGGTCGTAGCCGAACTTGGTGGCGATGACGACCTCGTCGAGGCGGCCGGCCAGCGCCTTGCCCAGGACCTGCTCGCCGTAGCCGTCGCCGTAGGCGTCGGCGGTGTCGAAGAAGGTGACGCCAGCGTCGAACGCCGCACGGTGCAGCGCGATCGCCTCCTGCTCGCTGTAGCTGCCCCACCAGCCGGTGGTGACCGTCCAGTTGCCGAAGCCGATCTCGCTGACGTCGATGCCGGGGGCCAGCTGCCGGTAGCGCATGCGGGTGCTCCTGGGTCGTCGCCGGGGCGCCGAGTCGCCGGGGGTGCCGATGCTAGCCGCCACCACACCGGCGCTGCCTTCGCGGCCGCTCGACGTCGAGTTGTGCACTCTCAGCGCGACATGCGGGCCTGCGGGTGCACCACCTTGCCGAGTGGGGCGTTTCCAGGGACGAGCCGCGGGCGCCTCAGGGAGCCAGGTCGCGCCGGGCCAGCAGCGCGGCTGCGGCCAGGTAGCCGGCGGCGCCGACCCCCAGCAGCACCGCCAGGTCGGCCCAGGACACGGTGCCGGCCACCAGCGCGTCGGCGGGCCGGTAGTAGTGGAACGGGCTGGCCCAGCGCAGGAAGCGGGCCGGCTCCCAGGCCCGGGCGAAGAAGTTCAGCGCGTAGCCGACGACGGCGACGGCCACGCCGGCGCCGATGACGTGGCTCTTGCGCCTCGCCACGGCCGACACCGCCAGGGTGAGCCCGGCCACGGCGACGGTGAGCCCGAGGCCCGAGACGCTGGCAGCGGCCACCCCGGCCAAGCCGACCTCGGCGCGCGCCGCCGGCGCGAGTCCCAGGCCGGCGATCAGGCCCGCCGCGGCGGCGACGTGCAGCCCGGCGGTGGCGGCGGTCAGCGCCAGGCAGCGCTCGCCCAGCAGCCGCCGGCGCGACACCGGGCGGGACATGACCAGCTCCACGGTGCCCGCCTCGACGTCGGACGCCACGGCGGCGGCCGCCAGGGAGCACACGGCGGTCAGGTGCAGCGCGACCCACAGCGGGTGGTTGAGGCCGGCTCCCAGCAGCCCCGGCAGCGACGCCAGTGGCACCCCGCCGCTGCTGCCGCTGAAGGCGTCGAAGGCGTCAGCCACGTCGGGAGCGGAGGCGAGCATCGCCGCCGCCGGCACCGCTCTGGTGATGAGCACGATGAGCAGCTCGAACAGCGCCAGCCCGCCGGCGAGCGTGGCCAGCATCCGCCGGCGCCGGTACAGCGCCAGCCACAGCAGCGGCATCCGGGCGCTCACGTCCATGCC
>DASZOD010000354.1:0-1863 GCA_035550935.1 Egibacteraceae bacterium
CGCGCGCCGGTGGCCAGGTCGAGGAGCTGCACTACGGCGCCGGCGCCGTCGTGCAGCTCCTCGAGGATGTCCGCCCCGACACGCTGATCCTCGTGGGGACGGTCGAGCGCGGCCGGAGGCCGGGAACCGTGGTGCGGCGCCGGGTGGACGCCCCCAGACTCCCGCCCGCCGAGGTGCAGGAGGCGGTAGCCGCCGCCGGCACCGGCTACGTCACCATCGACCTGGTGCTCAGGGTCGCCGCGGGCTTCGGGGTCCTGCCCGCCCGCACCGTGGTGGTCGAGGTGGAGCCGGCCCGCACCGAGCCGTCCGAGCGCCTGTCGCCGGAGGCGGGGCAAGCCTTGGAGCAGGCCCTGGAGCTGGTCCGCACCGAGATCCGCCGGGCTCCCCTGCTGCGGCTCGCCGTTCAGGTCCGCGAGCTGCTCGGCGAAGACCGCCTCGAGCGGGTCCCGGCGCTGGAGGCCATGGAGGAGCTGCTCGACGAGCTGGAGCTCCTCGACCGAGAGAGCCGCTGGGCCGGCACGTTCTCCGCCCGCGACCGGCTGCGCCTGCGCATCGCGACCGGACAGACCGGTGAGGGGATGACACACCTGGACTGGGGCCTGTGGTGGCATCTCATCGAGGAGCTCGACCGGCTGCAGGGGGTGGAGGCCACCCGGGGCCTGGCCGTCGGTCAGGACGCGGACGCGTCCTCGAGCAGCCCCAGGTTCTGAGGCCGCACGGCCACCCGGCTGCCCCTGGCCGTCTGGATCACGAGCGCCCCGTCCGTCAGGACGTCGACGGCTTCACCGGTCACCCGGGGGCCGGCGGGCCCCACCGGGATCAGCCGCGCCTCGACGGTCCGCCCGATGGTCATGCAGCGCGGCAGGTAGTCGGCGCGCACATCCTCGGCGGGGCTTCGGTAGCGTTGCTCGATGGCGCCGACGAGCTCGGTGAGCAAGGGCGCCCGTGGTGGCCGTGCCTGCACCGCGAGCACCGTGACCACTGCCCATCGGATGGTCTGGGGACCCAGCTCCACCTGCACCCCGGCCGCGTGGGTGCGGACGTCGCCCCGATAGACCTCGTCGGGCCATTCGACCTTTGCGTCTGAACCCGCGACGTCGGCCAGCCCGGACACTGCGGCGGCGTAGAGCCATCCCTCGCGCTCGATGGGCAGGTCGGGCCGCAGCACCAGCGAGAACCCCAGGCCCTCTCCCGGTCGTACGTACCACGGCAGGCCGGCGCGGCCCCGCGGGGAGGCCTGGTAGTCGGCGACGACCAGGGCGCCCTCGGGCGCGCCGGCGCGTGCCCAGGCGAGGGCGTCCGCCTCGGTGGACAGCAGCGCCGGGTACGACCGCAGCGGACGGCCGGGAAGCGCCGCGGACAGCACATCCGCGGTGAGGTCGTCGTCAGCCAAGGGCGGGTCTAGCCCCACGAAGGCTCCTGGTCCAGCTCGGCGGCGATGCGGTTGAAGGTGTCCTTCAGCCGCAGCCACTGGGGGACGTGGAAGCGGACCATACCCCGGGAGACGTCCGCGCGGAAGCGATCAACGGTGTCCGCGTCGCGCTGCCCAAGGGCCTCCAACGCGCTGTGGATCATCGCGTCCATCGCGTCGGGGGGCAGTTCGAGCAGCACGTCCAGCCACGCCTCGGCCAGGTCGGCGCCGCGGCCGGGGCGGGCGACCTGGCCGTCGATCCAGTCGACGAGGGCTCGGCGACGCTCGGCGGCGTCCTCGTCGACCCAGCGCAGGACCTCCTCGCGGACGATGGGCGTCCACCGCTCCGCCGGTTCCTCGTCGAGCACCACCAGCAGGTCGTCGCTGGAACTTCCCAGCCGTTCCAGGCTGGCGGCTGCCTGGGTTCGGACGGGCTCGGGGGCGGCGGGGAC
>DASZOD010000355.1:0-9657 GCA_035550935.1 Egibacteraceae bacterium
CCGCCCCACGGCGGCGGCCACCCCAGACACCGGACACCGCGCCAGCGTAGCCGCGGCAGGCTCAGGAGCGGAAGCGCTCCTCGAGCCGGCGGTGATGGTCCAGGTCCACCACGGGCTCGAAGTCTGCGAACGCCACCAACAGGTCAGGGCGGTGGCGCAGGCTGCCTTCCTGCTTCAGCACGGCGAGAGCGTCGCGCACCCCGCGGGTGGCGGCGAACAGCGCGCTCAGGGGGGTCACGACGAGGTCGTAACCGAGGTCGTGCAGCTCGGAGGGCGTCAGCAGCGGCGTGCGGCCGCCTTCGATCATGTTGGCCACCCGCACCACCCCGTCGACCTTGTCCGCGACCTGCTCGAGCTCGGTCACGCTCTCGGGGGCCTCGACGAAGATCGCGTCGACCCCCAGGTCGCGGGCGGCCCTGGCCCGATCGATGGCGTCGCCCAGCGAGTGGGCGGCCCGTGCGTCGGTGCGGGCGACCAGGAACAGGTCGACGCCTTCGGCGCGCTGGTCGAGGACCGCGCGCAGCTTGGCCAGCCATTCGTCGCGCTCGATGACCCGCTTGCCGGCGAAGTGGCCACACTTCTTCGGCCACTGCTGGTCCTCCAGGAAGATGCCGGCGGCGCCGGCCTGGTTCAGGGCGTGGGCGGTGCGGATGGCGTTGAGCGGGTTGCCGTAGCCGGTGTCGGCGTCGACGATGACGGGGCGGTCGGTGGCGCCGCAGACGGCGCGGGCGGCGTCGGCCATCTCGGTCTGGGTCAGGTAGCCGAAGTCGGGCATCCCCAGCCGCGACGCGGAGACCGAGTAGCCCGACACGAACAGCACGTCGAAGCCGGCCTCGGCGGCCAGTCGCGCCGTCAGCGCGTCGTACACCCCCGGCATGTGCACCGTCTCCCCGCGTGCCAGCCGGTCCCGGATCGCCTGCGCCCAAGAGCCCATGTCGCCTCCGCCGCCTGCCCGGCCTGGGAGCAGGCGCTCGCTGCCGGCGCGTACCCTAGCCCCATGTGCGACGCCACT
Organism: Egibacteraceae bacterium; assembly: GCA_035550935.1. Classification (GTDB taxonomy): domain Bacteria; phylum Actinomycetota; class Nitriliruptoria; order Euzebyales; family Egibacteraceae; genus DASZOD01. Next base: position 1,013 of record DASZOD010000355.1, read on the forward strand.
CCGGGTCCGGGCGTTGTCGACCGGGCGTTGTCGAGTTGAAAACGCCTGGCGTCCGAAAGTCGACAAGCCCCGAGGTGTAGCCGCCGCGGCTGGACCCGGCCGCCGCGCGGCGGGCGGCACGGTGGTCAGACCAGGCGCAGCTCGGCGATCGGGCGCCGACCCATGAAGCCCAGCTCAGGCCGGTGGTACCACGCCAGCGCCGCTTCGCCTTCCAGCCAGCACAGCAGCACCTGCCTGCCGTCGGCCAACGCCGGGAAGTCGATCAGCAGTGGGGCGATGCCTTTGACCTGGATGCCCTGCCGCTGGAACCACTCGAGCTCCTCGTGCAGGCGCGCCTCGAAGCCCTTGAGCTCCGCCAACCCGCCCGCCTCGGACGGCTCACCGCCCCGCAACTCGGCGCTGAGCTCGGCGTAGTCGCCGCGGACGCGGACGTACGCGGCGACGCGCTGGCGGACCTCGGGCATGAGCGCCTTGGCCTCGGCCAGCGTGAAGGTGCGATCCATGCCGCCAGTATGAGGCAGCGGTGCCCATCGGGGGGTCGGTTCGCCAGCGCCATCAGGGGATCGGTTCGCCATGCGACGTCGCCAGCGGTTCGCCAGCGCCGTCGGCAGGAGGTTCGCCAAGCGACGTCGGCGGCCGGGTCACCGCAGGCGGGCCAGAAGGCCGCCTGGTCCCGACACCCCGGCGCCGCACTCGCCCACCCGCTCGCGCAGCCCGCGGTCGGCGGTGACGACCTCCAGCGAGGCGGGGTCGGGGTCGGCGGCCACCATGGCCACGATCCGGTCGTCGGCGCTGTGGCCGCGCTCGGCGTAGCGCACCGTGACGCCGCCGTGGTCGCCCTCCGCCAGATCCGGCAGCGGGCGGCCGTCGAGCACGAGCGTCACCGACTGTGGCGAGGCCGCCGCCAGGCGCTGCAGCTGCCCCAGCAATCGGCGGACGGCCGCGTCACGGTCCCGCCACCAGCCGTCGGGGCGCGAGCCGATGACGTTCATGCCGTCGATGATCAGCCGTCCCACGCCGGCCACCCTAACCCTCGGGTGTGTCGCCTTGCGTACCATGCCGGGCAGCAACCCGACACACCCCGGGGGCGAGACGACCATGCCCTACTACCGGGTCGCGGCCTTCGACTACGACTCGACGCTCGCGGCCGACGGGCGCATCGCCGAGCGCACCGCCGACGCGCTCCAGCGGCTGCGCGCCGGTGGCTACCGGCTGGTGGTCGTAACCGGTCGGCTGCTTGACGACTTCCTGTCGGTCTGCGACCGCCTCGAGCTGTTCGACCGCGCGGTGGTCGAAAACGGCGGGGTCCTGTACCGGCCGGCCAGCGGCACGGCCCAGCCGCTGGGGGATCGGGTGCCCCCAGCGCTCGTCGAGGCGCTGGGCGCCCTCGGGGTGGAGCCGCTGGGCGTCGGGCGCGTCGTCGTGTCCACCACCGAGCAGCACGAGGCGGCCACCCGACAGGCGCTCGACCGGCTGGGCCTGCAGCGGCAGGCCATCCGCAACAAGGGAGCGCTCATGCTCCTGCCCCCGGGCGTGGACAAGGGCAGCGGGCTGCTGGCCGCCCTTGGGGAGATGGGCACGACAGCAGCGGAGACCGTCGGGGTCGGCGACGCCGAGAACGACGTCGACTTCCTGCAACGGTGCGGACGCTCGGTCGCGGTGGGCAACGCACTGCCGGCGGTCAAGGCGTGCTGCGACATGGTGACCCGCGGCGACAACGGCGCCGGCGTGGTCGAGCTCGTCCACGTCCTGGTCGGCGAGCCCGGCCGGCTCTCCTGACCCGGGACGCTGGAGTAGGCTCATGGTCGCCGAACCCCACGCCTGCTCGGGCGGGTCAGGCCCCGGCCCGGATCGGTCCGCCATGCCGCCGGCCCGCCGCGCTCAGGCCCGGCAAAACAGGAGGCGAGGCATGGTCGCTGCACCGTACCGCTCCGGGCTCACGCGACGGCAGTTTCTCAGGGCCGCGGGCCTGACGGCGCTGGCGGCCTGCGCACCGGGCGGCGAGCCCGAGGCGCCGCCGCCGCCCGCTCCGGAGGGGACCTTCACCGAGCCGACCGGGAGGCTGTCGGGGGAGCTGAAGATCCTGTTGTGGAGCCATTTCGTGCCGTCACACGACGACTGGTTCGACCCGTTCGCGCGCGAGTGGGGCGAGCAGGTCGGGGTGGACGTCCGCGTCGACCACATCAACAACGCCGAGATCCCCGCGCGGATCACCGCGGAGATCGCCGCCGGAGAGGGCCACGACCTCATCCAGTACATCGCGACGCTGTCGCAGTTCGAGCCCAGCGTTGTGGACCTGAAAGACGTCGTCGAGGAAGCTGAGCGGCGTCACGGGCCGATGCTGGACCTGTGCAGGCGCAGCAGCTTCAACCCGACGACCGGCAAGTTCTACGCCTACGCTCCCGGCTGGGTCCCCGACCCCGGCGACTACCGCCGCAGCCTGTGGGAAGGCGTCGGCCTGCCCGACGGGCCGTCCACCTGGGATGAGCTGCTGCAGGGCGGGGCCCGCATCAAGGCCGAGCAGGGCGTGCAGATGGGCATCGGCATGTCCCAGGAGATCGATTCGAACATGGCGGCCCGGGCGCTGATCTGGTCGTTCGGGGGTTCGATCCAGGACGAGAGCGAGAACGTCGTCATCAACTCGCCGCAGGTCGTCGACGCGGTCGACTTCATGAGGCGGCTGTACCAGCAGACCATGACCCCGGAGGTGTTCGCCTGGAACGCCGCGTCGAACAACCAGGGGCTCATCGCCGGGCAGCTGTCGTACATCCTCAACTCGATCTCGGCCTGGCGTACCGCCCAGGACGCCAACCCCGAGGTGGCCGACGACGTGTTCTTCGTCCCGGCGCTGGAGGGGCCGGCGGCACAGCTGGCGGCCCAGCACGTGATGTACAACTGGATCGTCCCCGAGCACGCCGCCAACGTCGACGCGGCCAAGGAGTTCCTGCTGCACTACACGGGGAACTTCGAACAGGCCACGTTCGAGTCGCAGCTGTATGACTTCCCGGCATTCGACGACACCGTGCCGCGACTGCAGGAATGGCTGTCGCAGGACCCGTTCGGCGCGCGGCCGCCCGACAAGCTGGCGGTGCTCAAGGACGCGGTGAGCTGGAGCACGAACATCGGCCACCCTGGACCGGCCAACACCGCGGTCGGCGAGATCTTCAACACCTTCGTGATCTCCAACATGATGGCCCGGGCCGCCCGCGGCGAGCTCTCCCCACGTGACGCGGTGGCCGAGGCCGAGACGCAGGTCAACCAGATCTTCGACAGGTGGCGCCGCCAAGGCCTCGTCGGCGGCGGCAGCGCCTAGCGCCGCCGCAGGCGGCCGGCGGAGCAACAGGAGTCGACCCATGGCGGTGGTCGTCGAGGTCCGCGGGCTCAAGAAGCACTACCACGGCGGGGACGTGGCGGCGGTCGACGGCGTGGACGTCGCCACCGGCGAGGGCGAGTACCTCGTACTGCTGGGGCCGTCGGGCTGCGGCAAGACCACCCTGCTGCGCACGATCGCCGGGCTGGAGGAGCCCACCGCGGGAGAAGTCCTCATCGGCGGCAACGTCGTCAACGGCCTGCCGCCCCGTGCCCGCCAGATCGCGATGGTCTTCCAGAGCTACGCGCTGTACCCGCACAAGACGGTGCTGGACAACATCACGTTCCCGTTGAAGGCCGAGAAGATTGAGCGCGACCAGCGCCGTCGCAAGGCGCAGTGGGCCGCCGAGCTGCTGGGCATCGCCCACCTGCTTCAGCGCAAGCCCCGGCACCTGTCGGGCGGCGAGCGCCAGCGGGCTGCCCTGGCCCGGGCGCTGGTGCGCGAGCCGAGCGTGTTCCTGCTCGACGAGCCCCTGTCGAACCTGGACGCCAAGCTGCGCACCGCCGCTCGCGACGAGCTCAAGCAGTTCCAGCAGCGCATCGGCACGACGACGATCTACGTCACCCACGACCAGGTCGAGGCCATGGGGCTGGGTGACCGCATCGCAGTCCTGCACGAGGGCAGGATCCGCCAGTTGGGGCCGCCAGCGGCGGTCTACGAGGACCCTGCGGACACCTTCGTGGCCACGTTCCTGGGGTCGCCGCCGATGAACCTGCTCGAGCGCGACGACCGCCTGCTGGGGTTCCGCCCGGAGAACTTCCTGCCCGTTGGCGTCGCCGGCGACGGCAACCGGGTGACCATGGCCTTCCACGTCCACCGCATCGAGTACCTCAGCGGCGACCGGCACCTGTACGGGACCGCCACCGGCTTGGCCTCCGAGAGCCGGGTGATCGCCCGCCTGCCGGCCACGGTGGACACGCCGATCCGCGCCGACCGCACCTACGAGTTCGCCGTCGCCGAGCGTGACCTGCGCTTCTTCGATCCCGCCTCCGGGCGGCGCACCGAGCCGGTCCCGGTGCGCTCCTAGGCAGGGCGGCGGCCATGGCGGAGGCGGCCTGGGAGCGACCATCGGGTGTGCGCGTGCGCCGGCGTACGCTCGCCGACAGCGACCGCCTGCTCGCCCCCCTGTTGCTGCTGCCCGCCGTCGTCTACATCGTCGCGCTCGTCGCCGTGCCGTTCGTCACGGCGATCGCATTCAGCTTCAGCGACGTCACCGCGGGCAACCCCAGCTTCGACTGGGTGGGACTGCGCAACTTCCGGGCCATCTTCGACGACCCGGTGTTCTGGCGGTCGCTGTGGAACACGTTCGTGTTCACCGGCGCGTCGATGGCCCTGACGGTGGTCATATCGAAGGTCCTGGCACTGGTCCTGGTCGCGGACTTCCGCGGCAAGTGGCTCGTGCGCTTCCTGGTGCTGCTGCCGTGGACCACCCCGGTGGCGCTGGCCACCATCGCCTGGCTGTGGATGCTGGACTCGCTGTTCTCCCCCATCGACTGGGTGCTGCGCACCCTGGGACTGATCGACGCGAACCTGTACTGGCTGGGACGTCCGGTGCTGGGGATGGCCTCGGTGGTGGCGGTGCACACCTGGCGCATCGTGCCGCTTGCAGCCGTGATCATCATGGCGGGGCTGGTCGCGATCCCCGACGACATCAAGGACGCCGCCAGGGTCGACGGGGCGGGGTTCTGGCGCACCCTGTGGGAGGTGACGGTCCCGCTGACCCTGCCGGTGATCGCGGTCGCGGTGCTGTTCGGCGCGGTCCTGACGTTCACCGACATGACCGTGGTCTACGTGCTGACCCGCGGCGGCCCGGTCAACGCCACCCAGGTGCTGGCGAGCTGGGCGTTCTTTCGCGGGATCGAGGGCGGGGACCTGGCCCAGGGCGCCGCCGTCGCCCTGTTCCTGTTCCCCCTGCTGCTGGCGGCCGCGATCGCCATCCTGCGCGCGGTGCGCCGCATGGAGACCCTGTGATGGCCGGGGTCGGCGACCGCTCCTGGGTCGACCAGCAGCGCCGCCGGGCCCGGCTACGCCGGACCGGCGGGCGCGCCGGGCTCTACGCCGTGGCCATCACCGCGGCCCTGGTCGCGGCGGCGCCGTTCCTGTGGGGCCTGATCACGATGTTCAAGCAGGACCAGGACCTGTACCGCAGGGCCAACAACCCGTTCCTGTTCAACGACCCGCCCACCTTCGAGCACGTGCGCTACCTGTTTGCCAGCACCGCGTTCAACACCTTCGTGTGGAACACCCTGTGGGTCGGCCTGCTGGTGGTGGCCATCACCCTGGCGGTGGGCCTGCCCGCCGCGTACAGCCTGGCGCGCCTGAACATGCCCTGGGCAGGGCCTCTGGGCATCGCGGTCTTCTTCGTCTACCTCGTCCCGCCGTCGCTGCTGTTCATCTCACTGTCGCGGCTCGTGGTTGACCTGGGCCTGCAGGACTCCACCTGGTCGCTGGTGCTGGTCTACCCGACCATCACCGTCCCGGTGTCGGTGTGGCTGCTGATCGGCTTCCTCAAGTCGATCCCCCGCGACATCGAGGAGCAGGCCATGGTCGACGGCTACAGCCGGGTGGGGGCGTTCGTGCGCACGGTGCTCCCGCTGGCCTTCCCGGGGATCGTGGCCGTGGTCGTGTTCGCCTTCACCCTGGCGGCCCACGAGTTCATCTACGCTCTGGCGTTCATCTCCCCCACCGCCCAGAAGACCGTCAGCGTGGGCGTGCCCACCGAGCTGGTGCGCGGCGACGTGTTCTTCTGGCAGTCGCTGCAGGCCGCCGCGGTGCTCGTCGCCGTGCCCATCGCCTTCGTGTTCAACCTGTTCTTGGAGCGCTTCATCGCCGGCTTCACCATGGGCGCGGTCAAGGGCTGACGCTGGGATGCTCGGCGCCCAGGCCGGGACGGCCAAAGGGCTCAGCAGTGGCCCGGCGGGTCGCGCGGTACCGGTTGCGGCCTGGCCCGACAGGACCGGCAGCGCCGGCAGGACCGGCAGGGTGAACGCGAAGGTGCTGCCTTGGCCCTGGGCGCTGGTGGCCCAGATCCGCCCACCGTGATGCTGGACGATGCTGCGGCAGATGGCCAGGCCCAGACCGGTACCGCCTTTCTGCCGTGAGTCGGACGCGTCGACCTGATGGAAGCGCCCGAAGACGGTCTCCAACTGGTCGCCGGGGATGCCTCTGCCCTGGTCGCGGACCGAGAACAGCGCCTGGTCACCACGGCGATGGGTGGACAGCCGCACACAGGTTCCGGCCGGGGAGAACTTGATCGCATTGGACACCAGGTTGGTCAGCACCTGGATCATCCGGTCCCGATCGGCCGACAGGCGGATCGGAGTGGGTTCCACGACCAGGTTCACGCCGGCCTCCTCGGCCATCGGGCGCATCTCTTCGGCCGCCCGGGTGAGGAACTCGGCCGCGTCGCAGTCTTCCTGGCGCAGGACGACCTTGCCCGACTCGATCCGCTCGAGGTCGAGGATGTCGTTGACCAGGCGAACCAGCCGGTCGGTGTTGGCCACCGCGATGTCCACCATTCGCCGGCCCTTGTCCGGCACGGGCCCGACCAGACCTCCCGCCAGCAGCCCCAGGGATCCCCGGATGGACGTGAGCGGCGTGCGCAGCTCGTGGCTCACCACGGAGATGAACTCGTCCTTCATCCGGTCGACCGCCTTGCGCTCGGTGATGTCCTCGATGATCCCGAGCGCGTAGCAGGCGCCGTCGTGCTCCTGCAGCAGCGAGACGCTCAAGGCGACCCAGATGACCCGACGGTCCTTGGTGACATAGCGCTGCTCTCTGCGGTAGCCCTCCGACGCGCCGCCGAACAGTCTCCGCATCCCCTCGGCATCGGCCTCGCGGTCGTCTTGCTGGGTGAGAGCCAGGGGGCTCATGCCGACCAACTCTTCGGGGGCGTACCCCAGCATCCGCGTGAGCGCGTCGTTCACCCGCACGTAGCGGTACTGGGCGTCGACCAGCGCCATGCCGACCGGGCCCTCCTGGAAGACCTTCTGGAATCGCCGCTCGCTGGCCTCCAGGGCCTCCTCGGACGGCCGACGCTCAGCCACCTCCGCCCGGGCCCGGGACTCCTCGGCGATCCTCCAGGCGACCAAGCTGGCGACGCTGGCGGCCAGCACGAACCCCCCGTGGATGGACGCCCACAGCCAGGGGCGGTCCCAGGCCGCCTGGTGGTTGTACACGTTGGTGGGAAACAGGGTCCCCAGCAGGCCGTGATGCACGACCACGTAGCCCACGGCCACCAGGTACGGCAGCCATTCGTTGTACATCGCGATGACGCTGAGCATCACGAAGAAGTGGAAGTGCATCTCGATGACGCCGCCCGACAGGTGCGTGAGCAGCGCCGAGGACGTGATCAGCCCGACCGTGGCCCACACCGCCCGGCTCCGCCGATCCGACTGCCGGCGATGGGCCAGGGCCGCGGCGACGGCCACGGGGGTGGCGTCCAGCAGGCTGTGGCCCAAGCCGTAGCCGCGCAGCAGCGCGAACACGGGGATGCCGACGACATGGAGCCACAGCAGCCCCACGATGACCCGATGGCGGCGTCGCCACATCTGCTCGGGCAGCGCCCGTCCCTCGGGCAGGCCCGCCCGGAAGGCGGCGGCGAGCACGCCCAGCGGGCGGCCGCCTCGCCGCTTCGCCAGTGCAGGTGACCCTGGTGGCACTGTTCCTCCCTCTTCGAGAGCCTTTGGTGTTCTTCGGGGCATCCCCGCCCGCGCTTGAGCGTCCGCGATGACGGCGTGCCGCGGCGAGCCCTGGGCAGCCTGCGAGGCCCGAAGACGCTCTCGCCGTCAGCGGCCCGGCAGAGCCGCCCGCAGCTGCCTGCGCCAGACGAACTTCAGCCCTGACCAGTCGTCACCGAGCGCCGCGACCTTGACGTCGACCAAGCCCGTCGGAAGCAGCAGATCGCGCAGGGCCTGCTCGGTGACGCCGCTGCGATGCCCGGCGGCGCGCCGAGGCCAGGCCACCCACAGCGCGGCCTGGGCGTGCAGCGCGCCCAGCACAGCGGAGAGGCGCCGCTGGAGTTCCGACAGGGTGGTGACGAACGCGATGACCACGTCCGGGTGGCCGACCAGGTGATCGTGGACGGCCACGTCGAGCGGCAGGTCGGCAACGGCCCAGCCCTCGGGCCGACCAAGCACCGCCACCGCCTGGCCAGGCCTGAGCCCGAGCTTGCGGGCCAGCGGGGTGCCGGCAGCACTGGCGGACATGCCGGGAAGCTACCGGCTGCGCCGATGCCAGGAGGGAGCCTCCCCGCCCGCGATCGGGAGCGCGCGGC
>DASZOD010000356.1:0-2672 GCA_035550935.1 Egibacteraceae bacterium
GCCGCCCGCCGGCCGGTCGGCGCCGGCGGGGGGGTGGTGGCGGGCTTGAGGTACGTCGGCTGGCGGCTGGCGCAGCTCCTGCCGACGGTGGCCGGCATCGTCGTGGTCGGGTTCGTGCTCATCCACCTGGCCCCCGGCGACCCGGTCCTGGCGCTGGCCGGCGAGCACGGCGACGCCGCCTACTACGCGTTCATGCGTGAGAAGTTCGGCCTGGACCGGCCGCTGCCCGAGCAGCTGCTGACCTACGCCGGCCGGGTGCTGCGCGGCGACCTCGGCAACTCCTACGTGCAGGGTCGCTCCGCCGCCGCGGTCATCGCCGAGCGGCTGCCCGCCACGCTGCTGCTGACCTCGACCGCGCTGGTGGTCTCCAGCCTGGCGGGCGTGGCGGTCGGGGTCTACGCCGCCGCGCGCCCGTACGGCCGCCGTGACGTCACCATCACCGCCGGGACGCTGTGTCTGTATGCGGCCCCGGTGTTCTGGGTCGGCCAGCTCAGCCTGCTGGTGCTGGCGCTGCACACCGGGCTGTTCCCCGTGCAGGGCATGACCAGCGCGGCGTCCACCGCCGGCGGTGTGGCCCGCCTGGCCGACATCGCCCGCCACCTGACGCTGCCCGCGCTCGTGCTCGCCTCCCAGGAGCTCGCCGCCGTCGCGCGGCTGACCCGGGTGGGACTGCTGGACGAACTGCGCGCCGATCACGTGCTGACCGCGCGGGCCAAAGGGCTGGCCGAGCGCACCGTCGTCTTGAAGCACGGGCTGCGCCGCGCGCTGCTGCCGGTCGTCACCGTCATCGGCGGCCGGGTCGGGCACCTCATCTCGGGCACGGTGGTGGTGGAGGTCGTCTTCGGCTGGCCCGGCCTGGGACGCCTGCTGCTGGCCGCCATGCAGAGCCGGGACCTGCCCATCGTGCTGGGGATCTTCCTGCTGGTCGGCTTCAGCGTCGTGCTCGCCAACCTCCTGACGGACCTGGTCTATGGCTGGCTCGATCCCCGCATCCGCTACCGCTGAGGCGCCCGCGGGCCCGCTGCGGGCGCCAGGGCGCGCCGCCCGGCGAGGGTGGGCCGCACGGCTGCTGCGGACCCGGGCAGGGCTGGGGGGAGGGTCGTTGACCCTGCTGGTGGCGGGCGTGGGTCTGCTGGCAGGCGTGTTGGCCCCCCACGACCCCTTCGCCCCGGCCGGACCGTCGCTGGCGCCCCCTGGCGCCGCCCATCCCATGGGCACCGACGCCCTTGGACGCGACCTGCTCAGCGGCGTCATCCACGGCGCGCGCACCTCGCTGCTGGTCGCGGCCGCCGTCGGCGGGCTGGTCCTGCTCATCGGCGTGGCGGTGGGGGCGGTCTCGGGCTACGCCGGGCGGCGGCTGGACGACCTGCTGATGCGCGCCACCGAGTTCTTCCAGGTGCTGCCGCGCTTCTTCCTGGCGATCGTCGTCATCGCCCTGTTCGGCCCCGGCCTGGACCGGCTGATCTGGGTGCTCGGCCTGACCTCGTGGGCGATCCTGGCCCGGGTGGTGCGCGCCGAGGTGCTGTCGCTGCGCGAGCGCGAGTTCGTCCAGGCGGCGCTGGCGGCGGGAGCGTCGAACGCGCGGATCCTGCTGCGCGAGATCCTGCCCAACGCCCTGCCCGCCGGGGTCGTCTACCTCGGGCTGATCCTGGCCCAGGTGCTGCTGCTGGAAGCCAGCCTGGGGTTCCTGGGGCTCAGCGACCCCAACGCCATGAGCTGGGGCTACCTGGCCGGCCAGGCGCAGCGCTTCCTGCGCGCGGCCTGGTGGCTGTCGTTCTTCCCCGGGATGGCGATCATGGCGGCGGTGCTGGGACTGAACCTGCTGGCCGATGCGCTGACCGACGTCCTGGGCGGTCGGCGATGACTGGCGCGGTCCTGGCCGTGCGCGACCTCGTCGTGGAGTTCGACACCCCCGAGGGCACCGTGCGCGCCGTCGACGGCGTCAGCTTCGACGTGGCCGCGGGCGAGACCCTGGGGGTCGTGGGCGAGTCGGGCTGCGGTAAGACCGTGACCGCGCTGGCCGTGCTCGGCCTGCTCCCCCGACCGCCGGGCCGGATCGCGCGCGGGCGGATCCTGCTTGAGGGACGCGACCTGCTGCAGCTTTCTGCCAGGCAGCTGCGGCAGGTCCGCGGCAAGCAGGTCGCGATGGTCTTCCAGGACCCGATGACGTCGCTGCACCCGGCGTTCACCGTCGGCCACCAGGTCGCCGAGGCGCTGCGGGCGCACCACCCGCGGCTGCGAGCCGCCGCCGCCCGGGCGCGGGCCGCCGAGCTGCTCGAGCTCGCCGGCGTGCCCCGCGCGCACGGCCGCGTCGGCGACTACCCCCACCAGTGGTCGGGCGGGATGCGCCAGCGTGCGATGATCGCCATGGCGATCGCCAACCGGCCGAAGGTCCTCGTCGCCGACGAGCCCACCACCGCCCTGGACGTGACCATCCAGGCCCAGGTGCTGGAGGTGCTGCGGGTCGCCCGGCAACAGACCGGCGCGGGCATGGTCCTGATCACCCACGACCTGGGGGTCGTCGCCGAGACCGCCGACCGCGTGGCGGTGATGTACGCGGGGCGGATCGTGGAGGTGGGCGACGTGGAGACGATCTTCGGCGCTCCCCGCCACCCCTACACCCTCGGCCTGATGGCCAGCCTGCCCCGCCCCGACACCGACCTGCGCAGGCT
>DASZOD010000357.1:0-2116 GCA_035550935.1 Egibacteraceae bacterium
GTCGGACACACCGGGACGCTCGACCCCGACGCGACCGGCGTGCTCGTGGTCTGCATCGGCAGGGCCACCCGGCTGGTGCCCTACCTGCAGCCATCGGCGAAGACCTACTCGGCGCGCATGTGCCTGGGTGAGACGACGACGACGCTGGATGCGTCCGGGCAGGTCGTCGAGCGACACGACGCCTCCCCGGTCGACGAGGCGGCCCTGTGCGAGGTGTTGCAGTCGTTCGTCGGCACGATCGAGCAGACCCCCCCGATGGTGTCGGCAGTGAAGGTCGGCGGCGAGCGGCTGTACGTCAAGGCCCGCCGGGGCGAGCAGGTCGAGCGGCCCGCACGGACGGTCACGGTACACAACATCGTCTTGGAGGACTTCGCTCCCGGGCCGCGCGCGGAGGCCACCTTCCTGGTGACCTGCTCGGGAGGCACGTACGTGCGGGCGCTGGCGGCCGACGTCGGCGAGCGCCTGGGCGTGGGCGCACATCTGGTGGGCCTTCGACGTCTGGGCTCCGGGCGCTTCTCGCTGGAGGGGGCGCTCGATCTGCACAAGGTCGCCGAGTTGGGCGCGCAGCGGCGACTGTCAGAGGCGCTGCTGAGCCCGGCCGAGGCGGTGGCCGACTACCCGGCGGTCACCCCGGACGCCGAACAGCGCCAGGCGCTGCGCCACGGCAGGCCGCTGCCGCCGACCGGTCTGCCCGGGCCGGTGGCGGCATTGGATCCCTCGGGGCGCCTCCTGGCGATGGTCGCTGACCGCGCCGGCGCCGCCCGGCCGCTGGTGGTGCTCGCACCGGCCGGCGAGCGGCCCGTGCATGGCTGAGAGCCGGGCGACGGCGGCGCCGCAGGCTGGCGGGGATCCGCAGCGGGTCGTCACCGACCTGGCCGCGGTGCCCCGCGAGCCCTCGGCCGTGTCGATCGGCTTCTTCGACGGTGTGCACCGAGGCCACCAGGCGATCATCGCCGGGGCGGCCCGCCGGGCGCGCGAACGTGGACTGCGCAGCGCGGTCGTGACGTTCGACCGCCACCCGATGGAGGTGGTCGCTCCGGGCAGTCAGCCGAAGCTGCTGATGACCCTGGAGCGGCGGGTCCGCACGATCGCCGAACAAGACGTGGACGTGGTGGTGGTGCTGCGCTTCGACGACGAGTTGCGCCACCGCTCCCCCGAGGAATTCGTCGACGGCGTGCTCGTCGGGCCCCTGGGGGCCCGCTCGGTGATCGTGGGCGCGAACTTCCGCTTCGGCCACCGGGCCGCCGGGGACCTGGAGCGGCTGAGCCAGCTTGGTCAGACCCGCGGATTCGACGTCGACGGGGTGAGCCTGCTCGAGCTCGACGGCGTCGTCATCTCCTCCAGTGCGATCCGCGCTCGCGTCGACGTCGGCGACGTCGCCGCAGCCGCCCGGATGCTGGGCCGGGCCCACCTCGTCGACGGGGTGGTGGTCCGCGGCGACCGCCGTGGCGTGTCGCTGGGGTACCCGACCGCCAACCTGCAGGTCAGCCGCCGGGCGGCCGTGCCCGCCCGCGGCGTGTACGCGGGCATGTTCCACCGGCCCGACGGCAGCCGGCATCCCTGCGCCACCAGCGTCGGCGTCAACCCGACCTTCGGAGGCCAGGAACTGCGGGTCGAGGCGCACCTGATCGACTTCGCCGGCGACCTGTACGGTGAGCGCGTCGCAGTCGACTTCCGTCACCGACTGCGCGGCGAGCTGCGCTTCGACGGCGCCGACGCCCTGGTCGCCAGGATGCACGAGGACGTCACCACCGCCCGCCGCCTCCTGGGGCTGGCCTGAACCCAGCTCTGGCGGCGAACCCAAGCCCTGGCGGCTACTCGACGACGGTGACGGTGACGGGGACGACGCCGGCGCTCAGTGGGGCGACGGCGGCGAACGTGGCCTGGGACAGGTCAAAGCGGCGCCCGGTCCAGGGGGCCGGACCCCAGTCGGTCACCGTGGCCTCGACCCTGGCGCCGCCGGGCCCGGTGATCACCACAACCGTGCCGCAGCGCAGCTCACGGCTGGCCAGGGTGCGTGCCGCGGGGTCGAAGCGCTGTCCGCAGGCGGTGCGGCGACCGGCGAACTCCGCCCCGTACCAGGAGGCCGGGCCCCGCAGCGGCTCGCCGACGGGCC
>DASZOD010000358.1:0-2504 GCA_035550935.1 Egibacteraceae bacterium
GTGGCGGGCGGGATGACCTCGGCCAGGCGCCGGGGGTCGACGCTCAGGCGCAGCTCGACTGCGCCGTCGCCGCTGCCGTCGCCGGCCTCGGCGGGCTCCTGGCGCACCTCCAGCACCCGGCCGATGTGGGCCGGCTCGAACTGGAAGCTGCCGTCGTTGCGCGACAGGCGCACGGGAGCCGACAGGGCCTGGCGGGCCTGGGCCAGCACCGCGTCGACGTCGGCGGCGGCGGTGGCCGGGGCCACCGGGTCGCTGGCGGTCTCCACGACGTCGTCGCCGGGCCGCAGCACCGCGGACCGGGCCTCGGCCACGAGCGGCTCGACGCGCAGCCGCGCGCCCGGGCGGGGGTCGACCCGCTCGACGGAGGCGCCGTCGAAGACCAGGGTCCCCTCGGCGGGGGCGACGACGAGCGACTCGGCCACCCGGGCCGCCCAGGCCTCCAGTCCGGCGTCGTCGACCCGCTCCACCGGCTCGACCACGGTCGTGGCGGCGAACGCACGCAGGTGGTCTGCCAGCGCCACCAGGGGGTTGCTCTGGCGGCCCCGCGACAGGGCCCGCCGCACGGTCGCGTCCACGTCGAGGATGTAGCCCAGCTCGGCGTTCGTCGCGGTGGCGGCCTGGTCGGCCAGGGTGGCGCTCACGGTCTCGGCGGCCCGGCGCTGGGCAAGGCGCTCGACGGTGGCCCGCAGCCGCGTCTCGTCCAGGCCGCCCACGGCGACGTCGCCGAGGTGCACCCTGGGCAGCACGCCGGGGCGGGCCAGGCGCAGCCCCACCAACAGGGCAGCTGCGGTCAGCGCGAGCGCGACCAGGGCTCCCACGACGTCCCTGGAGCGTCGCCGCCGAGGGCGTCGACGCGGGCTGCGGGGAAGGGGAAGGGTGCGCCGGGCGCTGGTGGAGGTCTGCATGGCCCCGTCACAGGCTACCGGTGCGCCGATTCCCGTGCGAGGAGCGCACCCGGGCGCCGCGGCGTCTGCGGGCGGTCTTTGACCTCATGGCCCGACGACCCTAGTCTGCCGCCCGCTTCCCCCCGTGCAGCAGTGAGTTGCGCCGCGGCCCTTCGGTCCGACCGGTTCCCGCGCGACGGGAGCCGGAGGGGACTCGACCCGAGGCCATCGGGGACCCCCGGCGCGGCGCCCGGCGAGGGCGCGAAGGCTGGGAAGCGCAGGAGGGATCGTCCGAGGGGGCCAGTCTCTACCGGGGCGGGTCCTGGGCTGTGTACGGAGAGTCATGCCGACCCGAAGTCACGCCCGCTCGCGCGCCACGGTGGTGGTCGCGTGCGTCCTGGCCGTCGTCGCTGCCCTTGGCGGCCCCGCGTCCGCGCAGTCGCGTGAGGAGCGCCGCCTGCAGCAGACCCGCGCGCGCATCGCCGAGGTGCGTCGCCAGGTCGAGGCCGCCGAACGCCGGCAGTCCCAGGACGCCACCTCGCTGGCCCAGGCCCAGCGCCAGCTGGCCACGGTGCTGGAGGCCGTGGGCCAGGCCGAGCAGGCGGTGCAGCGCCAGGAGCAGGCCGTCGGGGAGGCCCGCCGGCGCCTGGGCGAGCTCGAGCGGGCCGAAGCCCAGCGGCGGCAGGGCATGGCGACGCGGGCGGTGACCCTCTACAAGCAGGGCGCCGGCGCGCCGCTGTCGGCGGTCCTCGCGGCGGGCTCGCCCGCCGACGCGCTGGAACGCTCGACCTACGCCGACCTCGTCGCCCGCTCCGACCACGCGGCGGTGCAGGACATGGTCGGCGCCCAGACCGCCACCGACGCGCAGCGGCGCCACCTCGAGCGGCAGGAGGCCGCGCTGGAGCGGGTCCTCGCCCAGCAGCGGTCACTGCTGGCGGAGGTCGGGGCGCTGCGCAACGAGCGGGCGCTCATGCTGGCGGCCAGCAGCACGGACCTCCAGCAGCTGCAGGCGCAGGAACGTCACCTGGAGGCCGAGAGCCGCCAGATTGCCGCACTGGCCCGTCGCAGGACCGTCACCGCGGCGGTCAGCGCCTCCCGCTCCAGCGCTGGCGCCCAGCTGGCCGTGGCCTCCGCGCCGGCCAGCGCCGGGGGCTGGACGTGGCCGGTGCGCGGTCGGGTCACCAGCGGCTACGGACGGCGCTGGGGCCGGATGCACGAAGGCATCGACATCGCGGCGCCGACCGGGACGCCGATCTTCGCCGCGCGCGCCGGCACGGTCAGCTACACGGGGGGGATGTCGGGCTACGGCAACATGACGCTCGTCGACCACGGCGGCGGCTTCGTCACCGCCTACGCCCACCAGAGCCGCTTCGTGGTCGCTTCGGGCCAGCGCGTGTCCGCGGGCCAGCAGATCGGTGCGGTGGGCTGCACCGGCAGCTGCACCGGCCCGCACCTGCACTTCGAGGTCCGCGTCAACGGCTCCCCGCGCAACCCGGCCAGCTACCTGCCCTAGCAGCCCGGTCCGCTCCTGCCGCGCACCCTCCCGGGGCCCGCGCGGCTCAGCAGCCCTCGGGGCCGCCCCCCGCCGCGCCCCCCGCGGTCGGCGCCGGCCCGGTCCCC
>DASZOD010000359.1:0-4691 GCA_035550935.1 Egibacteraceae bacterium
GCCCCCGCCCGACCCCGATCACCGGGTCCCGCTCGTCAGCCCGGCGAACCCCACGCCCGGCCTGGCCGACCTCACCCGCTCCCACGTCGAGGCCCACGCCTACGATCTCAACATCCGGATGCGGGAGGCGGGCCGTGCCGACCTGACCGCCCTGGTCGTGCCCCACGAGATCGCGCTGCCCGCCGCCGTCGGCGCGGACCCGCAGCGCGTCGCTCCGCCGATGGACCCGATCGTCGTGACGGAAGACGACCGGGTGAGGATCAGCGCCGTCCTGGTCCAGCACGCGCCCGTGTTCCCGTCCTTCGCCTACCGGTTCGACACCGCCGACGGGTCCGTCGTGATCTCCGGTGACACCGCCCCCTGCCCCAACCTCGTCACACTGGCCCAGGCAGCGGACGTCCTCGTCCACGAGGTGTTCGCCGACGACAACGCGGAGCAGCGGCCTGACGACGACAGCTGGGAGGCCAGCCAGCGCGAGCAGCACCTGCTCACCGCCCACACCGCCCTCAGCGACGTCGGTAAGGTGGCCGCCGAGGCGGGAGCCGGCCGACTGGTGCTCACCCACTTCATCCCCGGCGACGACGCCCTGCCCGATGAGCACTGGCTGGAGGGGGCGGGCTCGCACTTCGCCGGCGAGGTGATCGTGGGCAGGGACCTGCTGGAGCTGCGACTGTGAACGCAGCGCACGGGCCGCAGATGGCCTTCCCCCAGCAGGCGACGCTGGCCGACCTCGTCGAGGCTCAAGTCGCGCGCAGCCCCGATGCCCTCGCGGTGACCGACCACGAGGCGCGGCTGACGTACGCCGAGCTCGACGCGCGGGCCAACCGCCTGGCCTGGCACCTTGTGGCGCTGGGAGTGGGCCCGGACGTACCGGTGGCGATCTGCGTCGAGCGGTCGACGGACCTGGCGGTCGGCCTGCTCGGCGTCCTCAAGGCCGGCGGCGCCTGTCTGCCGCTCGACCCCTCATACCCCCGCCAGCGCCTCGCCTTCATGCTCGGCGACGCCGCGCCGCCGGTGCTCCTGGCCCAGGAGCGGCTGCTGGCCAGGCTGCCTTCCTACGCCGGCCACATCGTGTGCCTGGACGCCGACCGTGCCGCCATCGCGCGCCACCCGGCTCGCCGGCCGACCTCCGAGGCCGGCCCCGACCACCTGGCCTACGTGCTCTACACGTCCGGCTCGACCGGCCAGCCCAAGGGCGTGATGCTGGCCCACCGCGGGTTGGTGAACCACAACGTCGCCGTCGCCGGTCTGTACCGGCTCGCCGCCCACGACCGCGTGCTGCAGTTCTGCTCGATCGGCTTCGACGTGAGCGTGGAGGAGACCTTCCCCACGTGGGCGACGGGGGGCACGGTCGTGCTGCGCCCAGACGACGTCCCGATCCTCGGGAAGCCGTGGCTGGAATGGCTGCGCCGCATGGACGTCACCGTGCTCAACCTGCCCACCGCCTACTGGCACGAATGGGTCCGCGACCTGCGGGCCCTGGGCGAGCAGGTCCCCGAGTGCGTCCGCCTGGTGGTCGTGGGCGGGGAGAAGGCCCTGGGGTCGGCCTACCGCACGTGGCTGCAGGTTGGCGGAGACCGGATCCGCTGGCTCAACGCCTACGGACCAGCGGAGGCCAGCGTGCTGGCCACCGCCTACGAGCCGCCTCCCGGCCGCGTCTGGCCCGCCGACCGTGACCCGCCCATCGGCCGGCCCCTCGCCAACACCACCGTCCGCATCCTCGACGACCACGGCGAGCCGGTGAGGCCCGGCGTCGCAGGCGATCTCCACATCGGCGGGGTGGGGCTGGCACGCGGCTACCTCAACCGCCCCGACCAGACCGTCGAGCGCTTCGTCGCCGACCGCTTCGACGACCGGCCCGGCGCCCGCCTGTACCGCACCGGCGACCTGGCGCGCTTCCTGCCCGACGGGAACATCGAGTTCGTCGGCCGCCTCGACGAACAGGTCAAGGTCCGGGGCTTCCGCATCGAGCCCCGCGAGGTCGCCAGCGTCCTGGCCCGCCATCCCCACGTCGCCGAGACGGTCGTGGTGGCCAGAGAGGACCAGCCGGGCGAGCGGCGGCTGGTGGCCTACGTGGTGGCCTCCAGCGAGGCCTCGCCCACCTCCGTCGCGCTGCGCCAATTCTTGTCCGACCGGCTCCCCGCCTACATGGTCCCGAGCGCCTTCGTCCACCTCGGTGCCCTGCCCCTGACGCCCAACGGCAAGGTGGACCGCGACGCCCTGCCGCCTCCCGGGGACCCCCGCCGCGACCTGCCGACGGCCTGGGTGGCTGCCCGCACGCCGACGGAGCAGGCCATCGCCGCCATCTGGTCCCGCGTCCTGGGGATGCGGCAGCTCGGCGTCGACGACGACTTCTTCGACCTCGGGGGGCACTCGCTGCAGGCCACCCAGGTGATCGCCCAGGTGCGTCAGACGTTCGGCGTCCCGGTCGGGGTGCGCACGTTGTTCGACGCGCCCACGGTCGCGCGCCTCGCGGCGGTCGTGGAGACGCAACGGGGCGACCAGGACCTGGCTCCTGTCCTGGTGCCCCAGCCGCGCCGACCCGGGGAGCGCGTCCCGCTCACGCTCTCCCAGGAGCAGATGTGGCAGCTGGAGACGACCGCCGATCCCCCTGGGCTGTTCAACGTCACCGCCCAGCACCGGGTCTCCGGCCCGGTCGACGTGGCCGCCTTGCGCCGGGCGCTGGCCCACGTGGTCGAGCGCCACGAGACGTTGCGTACCAGTTTCCACGTCGACGCAGGCGTGCCCTTCCAGTCGGTGGCGCCCTCGGTGCCCGTGCAGCTGGCCGTCTCCGACCTGGGCACGATCCCGCCGCCCGAGCAGGACGCCGAGCTGCGCCGCCGGGTCGCGGCCCAGGACGCCGCTCCCTTCGACCTGGCCCGGGCTCCGCTGTGGCGCGCGCACCTGCACCGCCTGGGCGACGAGCGCAGCCTGCTAGCGGTGACCTTCGACCACCTGGTCTGCGACGGCACCTCCGCCTATGTGTTCCTCAGCGAGCTCACGGCCGCCTACGAGGCGTTTGCCTGCGGCAAGGCGCCGGCGCTGCGTCCCCTCGCCCTGCAGTACGCCGACTTCGCCCTGTGGCAGCGCAGATGGCTCAGCGAACAGCGGCTCGCCGCCCAGCTCGACTACTGGAAGCACAAGCTGGCCGGTATGCCACTGGGCCCGGCTGTGCCCTTCGATCGGGTGCCCGACAGACCGACCAGGCGCATCGCCGCCCGACCCCTGTCGATCCACCCCAGCCTCTACGACAGGTTGCAGCGCCTGGCCCGGGCCACCCACAGCACCGCCTTCGTCGTCACCGTCGCCGCGCTGCAGGCCCTGTTCAGCCGCCTGGGCGGGCTCACCGACATCGTGCTGAGCACGACGCTCAGCGGCCGGCAACGCTCCGAGCTGGAGGGGCTCATCGGCTGCTTCCACGGCGTCGGGCGCATCCGCACCGACCTGTCGGGCGACCCCACCTTCGACACGGTCGTGGCCCGCGCCCGCGACAGCGTGCTGGGCCTGTTCGAGCACCAGGACATCCCGTTCATGCGGGTGCGTCGGGCCGTGCTGCCGCACTTTCCCAAGGGCGGGCCCGAGCTGCTGGCCGCCGTCCCCGTCGAGTTGCAGTACTTCCACACCGCCCACGACGAGTGGGCCCCGGGGACAGGCGTGGTCGAACGCCCGGGCCCGGACAAGGGGCCCGACGAGCTGTTCTTCCGCGGCCACCTGCACCCCCTCCACGTGGCCTTCCTCGACGACGGCACCCGGCTGTGGGGCGAGTTGAGCTACAAGATCGACTTCTACAACGGTGAGACGATCGAGGCGCTGGCCGAGGGTCTGCAGCGGGTGCTCACGGCGGTGACGAAGGATCCCGGGCTCCGGCTCTCGCAGCTGCCGCTGGCCGCCCTCGGCATGCAGCACCGAGGGCCCCGGACCAACAATGGCACGGCCCCGAGTCACCACCACCCGACACCGGCGTCGTGACGGTCGCTGGGAAAGACGAGGCAACCTACGCACTGCTATGACCGGGTCACTCATGCCTGAACAGAGGTTCTGGACGCATGAGGCAATCGTTAACCACTTGCGTCTTGTCGACGGCGACACGTTGCTCGACCTGGGATGCGGAAATGGTCACACGTTGATTACTGCTGCTCGGCGACAGCTCGCTGCGCTGCGCCTCATTGGCCTGGACGTCGACAGGGAGGCCTTGGCAATTGCAGGTTCTCGGCTGTTGTCGACGGGGGCAACCTTTCACCTGGTCCAAGCAGATCTGTCCCAACGGCTGCCAGTGCAAACCGGAGCGGTGACGAGGGTGGTGTGCCATGACGTGTTGGAGTGGCTCGTCGATCCTCTGGCCCTGCTGATTGAAGGGGCGCGGGTCATGCGGGAGGATGCGCTGTCGGTCTGGTCCCACACCGACTATGACAGCGCTGTCATCAACGGGGCCGATCAGGAGCTGACGCGGCGCATTGTCCACGCCTATGTGGACGCTTCGCAGAGCGGCGTGAATCACTCAGACGGCCAGATGGGAAGAAAGCTCGCTGCCATCGTTCGTCGCAGCCCTCTCGAGTTGATCACCGTCGACGCCTACGTGTTGCTTCGCACTGACTTGCATGGTGCCGCGAGACTTCGGATTCAAGACATGGTGTCGGTGCTGGGCGGGGCCGCGGCTGCCGGCGAGGTCGACCTCACGGCCGATGAGCTCG
>DASZOD010000360.1:0-8783 GCA_035550935.1 Egibacteraceae bacterium
TTCTTCGACAACCCGCGCAACGCCGCGCTGGTCGACAAGCTGGCCGACGCCGGGGTCCGCATGGACACCGACGCCGCCCGCGGCCCCGACACCCTGGCGGGCTGGACGCTGGTGCTTACCGGCGGCCTGGAAGGCTTCACCCGCGACGAGGCCAAGCAGGCGGTCGAGGACCGCGGCGGCAGGGTCGCGTCCAGCGTCAGCCCCAAGACCGACGTGGTCGTGGTCGGCCGGGAGCCGGGCAGCAAGGCCGACCGGGCCCGCGAGCTGGGGGTGCCCACGGTCGACGAGGCCGGGTTCGTCCACCTGCTCGAGCACGGCGGGCTGCCCGCGGCCTGAGCGCATGGCGCCGGGCGCGCGGCGCATCTACCCTCGGCGCAGCGGAACCCACGAGCAGCGGAGCCCACCGTGGACCTGAGCACCCACGACGTGCGCCACGTCGCGCGCCTAGCGCGCCTGGCGCTGACCGACGCGGAGACCCGGACCCTGGGCGACGAGCTGTCGACCATCCTGGGGTACGCCGAGCAGGTCAGGGAGGTCGCCACCGAGGAGGTCGCGCCAACCAGCCACGCCTACCCGCTGCGCAACGTCCTGCGCGCCGACGAGCCCGGCCCGTCGCTGGCGCCCCACGAGTCTCTCGGCACGGCCCCCGAGGCGGAGGACGGGCGCTTCCGCGTCCCCCGGATCGTCGAACAAGCGTGATGGACGCGCTTGTCGGCAGGGACGCCCTGGCGCTGCGGCGCCTCATGGAGGCGGGCGAGGTCAGCGCCGTGGAGGTCGTCCGGGCCCATCTGGAGCGCATCCACCACACCGACGGCCGCGTCCACGCGTTCCTGCGCACGCTGGACCGCCTGGCCCTGGCCCACGCCGCCGACATCGACCGCCGCCGCGCCGAGGGCCAGCCGGTCGGTGCGCTGGCCGGGGTGCCGGTCGCGCTCAAGGACATCCTGTGCACCGCCGGCGTGGAGACCACCTGCGCGTCGCGGATCCTGGAGGCCTTCCGCCCCCCCTACGACGCCACGGTCGTGCGCCGCCTGCGCGCCGCCGACGCGATCGTCGTCGGCAAGGCGAACATGGACGAGTTCGCGATGGGCTCGTCGACGGAGAACTCCGCCTTCGGCCCCACCCGCAACCCCTGGGACCTCGACCGCGTCCCCGGCGGCTCCTCGGGGGGTTCGGCCGCCGCGGTGGCCGCCTTCGACGCCCCACTGGGCATCGGTACCGACACCGGCGGCTCGGTCCGCCAGCCGGCCGCGCTCTGCGGGGTCGTCGGGCTCAAGCCCACCTACGGGCGCGTCAGCCGCTACGGGCTCGTCGCCTTCGCCTCGTCGCTGGACCAGGTCGGCCCGCTGGCCCGCACCGTCACCGACGCGGCACTGCTGCTGGAGGTGGTCGCGGGTCACGACCCCGCGGACTCGACCTCACTGCCCGAGGCCGTGCCCGACCTCGTCGCCGGCCTGCAGGACGGCGTCGACGGGCTGCGTGTCGGGGTCGTGGCGGAGCTGATGGGCGAGGGGGTCAGCGAGGGGGTGCGAGCCCGCGTCGGCGAGGCCATCGCCCGGCTCGAGAAGCTCGGCGCCCAGGTCAGCGAGGTCAGCCTGCCGCACATCTCCTACGGGGTCAGCGCCTACTACCTGATCGCCCCCAGCGAGTGCTCTTCGAACCTGGCGCGCTACGACGGCGTGCGCTACGGCCTGCGCCTGGGCGGGCAGACCGCCGAGGCGATGATGGCGGCCACCCGCGGCGCCGGGTTCGGCCCCGAGGTGAAGCGGCGCATCATGCTCGGCGCGTACGCGCTGTCGGCGGGCTACTACGACGCCTACTACGCCCAGGCCCAGCGGGTGCGCACCCTCATCATCGCCGACTTCGAGCGCGCCTACCGCGACTGCGACGTGCTGGTCAGCCCCACCTCGCCCACGACCGCGTTCCGGCTGGGCGAGCGCATCGCCGACCCCCTGGCGATGTACCTGTCCGACGTCTGCACGATCCCCTCCAACCTGGCGGGCGCGCCAGCCCTGTCGCTGCCGGTCGGCCTGGACGACGCCGGCCTGCCGGTGGGCCTGCAGGTCATGGCTCCGCTGCTGGGCGAGGCGACGATGCTGCGGGCAGCCCGCGCGCTGGAGGCCGACCTCGGCTTCGACCCAACCCCCCGCGGCCCCAACGCCCTGACCGCTCCGAGGGAGGCGACGCCGCGATGACCACCACCGTCGAGCAGGCCAGCCGCTACGAGGCGGTCATCGGCCTGGAGGTCCACGTCGAGCTGGCCACCCGCACGAAGATGTTCTGCGCCTGTGCCGTCGAGGTGGGAGCCGAGCCCAACAGCCGCACTTGCCCGGTCTGCATGGGCCAGCCCGGCAGCCTGCCCGTGGCCAACCGCACCGCCGTGGAGTACGCCATCCGCCTCGGCCTGGCGCTGGGCTGCCGGATCGCGCCGGTCAGCCAGTTCCACCGCAAGAACTACTTCTATCCGGACATGCCGAAGAACTACCAGATCTCCCAGTACGACGCGCCCATCTGCGTGGGTGGGTCGCTGGAGGTGCCCACCGACGCGGGGGTGCGACACATCGGCATCACCCGGGTGCACATGGAGGAAGACACCGGCAAGACCGTCCACGTCGGGGAGTCCGGGCGCATCCATGGAGCCGACTACGCGCTCGTCGACTACAACCGTGCCGGCATCCCGCTGCTGGAGGTCGTCTCCGAGCCCGACCTGCGCTCGGGCGAGGAGGCCCGCGCCTACCTGGCGGAACTGCGGGCGATCGTGCTGGCGTTGGGCATCAGCGACGCCAGGCTGGAGGCCGGGTCGATGCGCTGTGACGCGAACGTCTCGCTGCGGCCGGTCGGCCACACCGTCTACGGCACCCGGGTCGAGGTCAAGAACATGAACTCGCTGCGCTCGCTGGGGCGGGCGATCGACCACGAGATCGCCCGCCAGGCGGACCTGCTGGCGGCCGGCGAGCCCGTGGTGCACGAGACCCGCCACTGGGACGAGGACGCGGGAGTGACGTCGACCCTGCGGACCAAGGAGGAGGTCTTCGACTACCGCTACTTCCCCGACCCTGACCTGGTCCCCGTCGCCCCCGAACCTTCCTGGGTCGACGACATCCGCGCCGGGCTGCCCGAGCTGCCGGCGGTCACCCGCGCGCGCCTGGCCGAGCTGCACGGCCTGGGCGCCGCGCAGGCCCGACTGCTCGTCGACGCCGGGCTTGCCGCGACCTTCGAAGCGGCGGTGCGCGCGGGCGCCGCACCGGGTGAGGCGGCCAACTGGCTGGGCAACGAGGTGCTGGGCTGGTGCGCCGAGCACGACGTCGACCCGCCGGGCGCGCCGCTGTCGGGCCCCGAGCTGGCCGAGCTCGTCGCCCTGGTCACCGACGGCACCCTGTCGACCAAGCTGGCCCGCACGGTCCTGACCGACGTGCTGGGCGGCAAGGGGTCACCCCGGCAGGTCGTCGCGGCCCGTGGCCTGGAGCAGATCTCCGACCGCGACGCGTTGGCCGGGCTGGTGGACGCGGCCATCGCCGAGCAGGCCGCCGCCGCCCAGAGGGTGCGCGAGGGCAACGCCAAGGCGATCGGGGCGCTCGTGGGCGCGGTCATGCGTGCCTCCCAGGGCAAGGCCAACCCCCAGCTGGTCAACGAGCTGCTGCGCCAGCGCCTGGGCACCTCCTAGAGCGTGCCGACGAGCACCGGGGTGGGTTCTGCGGACGCCGAGCGCGCAAGCATCCCGACGCTGCGCCCGGTGCTCGCCGCCCCCGATCGCGTCCCCGCGCTCGACCTCGTCCGCGCCCCCGTCGACACGCTGCTGGAGGCCTTCCTCGACGAGCGGGTCCGGGAGCTGGCCAGGGTCGACGCGTGCCTGGAGCGCGTCGGCAGCGAGGTCGCCGACCTCGTCCGAGCCGGCGGCAAGCGACTGCGACCGGCCTTCGTGTACTGGGGGTACCGGGCCACCGGGGCCGGGCACTGCGACGCGGTACTGACCGCGGGGGCGGCGGTCGAGCTGCTGCACACGTTCGCCCTCATCCACGACGACGTCATGGACGGCTCGCTGCGGCGGCGGGGGCGCCCCACCGTCCACGAGGCGCTGGCCGCGGCCCACACCGCCGAGGCGCTGGGCGGCGAGCCCCGCCGGTTCGGTTTGAGCGGGGCCATCCTCGCCGGTGACCTGGCGTTCGTGTGGGCCGACCAGCTGCTGGACGGCGCTGGCATCCCGGCGGGCGCGCTGCAGCAAGCGCGTCGCGTCTTCACCGAGCTGCGCATCGAGGTCATGGCCGGCCAGTACCTGGATCTGCGGCTGGCCGGGCTGGCCGGCGCGTCGGAAGCCGACTCGCTGCGGGTGTCGCTGCTCAAGTCGGGCCGCTACACGGTCACCCGGCCGCTGCAGCTGGGCGCGGCGCTGGGCGGGGGCGACAGTGCGCTGGACGCTGCCTTTCGCGCCTTCGGCGACGCCGTGGGTGTGGCCTTCCAGCTGCGCGACGACGTCCTGGGACTGTTCGGCGAACCGGAGCACACGGGCAAGGGCGCCCTGGAAGACCTGCGCGAGGGCAAACGCACCATGCTCATGCTGCGCGCCCTGCGACTGGCGGCAGCGCCCGAGCGCGCCGAGCTCACGGCGATCCTCGGCAACCCGTGCGTCGGGGAGGCCGAGGCCGCCAGGGCCCGGCGCATCGTGGCGGACTGTGGGGCGCTGGCGTCGGTCGAGCGCACGGTGACCGAGCACCAGCAGCGCGGCCGTCGGGCGCTGGCTGCTGTCGGCCCGCCGGCACGCGAGGCGCTCGAGCAGCTCGCCGACCTCGCGCTGTTCCGGGTGGACTGAGGTGGTGCCGGGCGAGTTCGCGGGGACCGACGCGACCTGGGGACGTGGCGGGCCGCGCTTCAGCCGGGGGTCGGCGGGGCAAATGGCCTCTGCGGTCGCGAAGTGCCACCATGGGGGCCCACCACGGGCTCGCACCCGTCGGCCCACGGAGCCGCCGGGACCTGCCGTGCGTGCCCGCCGAGGTTGCGCCTGTCAACACGACGGACGAAAGCGAGTACCGTGCATCCGGCCAGCAACCATCGCCCCGTGAACGACGCGCCCGTCGTCAGCCGCAACGGCAACGGCAACGGCTCGTACCTCTCCCACCCTCCGTCCCTGCGCGCCACGCACGCGGTCGACGACGACGCGGTGCTGGACCTCGGGCACCTGCAGCCCGTCGTCGCCCGGCGGACCATCAAGCTGGTCACCGAACGGGCCTTCCACGTCACCGACGTCACCGACGAGTGCCTAGAGCTGTTGGCCCACAGCGGCGTGATCGAGGGCGTGCTCACCGTCTACAGCCGCCACACCACCTGCGCGGTCAAGATCAACGAGCGCGAGACCTGCTTCCTGGAGGACCTGCGGCTGTTCATGGAGAAGACGGTCCCGGCCGGCGCCTACTACCGGCACGACGACTTCGAGATCCGCGACCCCCAGACCCTGGCCGGGCGCCCCGAGGACGAGCCGGTCAACGGCCACTCGCACATCAAGCAGATGCTGCTCGGCTGCGCCTCCGAGAGCGTGCCGGTCGCCGGCGGCAAGCTGAGGCTGGGGCGCTGGCAGCGCATCATGTTCATCGAGCTGGACCAGGCTCGGCTGCGCTGCGTCGACCTGCAGGTCCAGGGCTGGCGCTAGAAGCGGCGGGGCCTCGCCGGACTGACGCTGGAGTGCCGCGGGTGGTGGCCTCCAGCCCCTGATCGGGTGCGACCTGACCCGATGGACCCCCCGTAAATGGGTAAAATCCCCTACAAACAGGGAAAACTTGTTACGGAATGTCCGCAACGCGTTGCGTTCCGAAGCCTTCCGGTGATAACTAGAGCGTAGCGGGTGACGGCCGGGCTGCGGCCGCGCGCGAGTCCCGCGACACCCCCGCCGTCGCTCTACGTCACAGCAGCCACTTTCCCGCCGCAAGGAGGCTGGAACCATGAGCAAGAAGCTGTCGCCCCGGATTATCGGGATCCTGACCACCATCGCCGCGCTGCTCAGCACTGGCGCCGCCAACAAGGTCGCCTGGTAGGCGCGCCGTCCCGGCTCGACAGGACGGGCCCGGACCGCCGACGCTCGGCACCCTGCCGGAACGCCGACATCGGCAGGTAGACTGCCGCCCCCCCAGACCGTACGCTGCCTGCGTTCTCCAGCTTGGCCACAAGCGACCGAGGAGGCCGGGTGGGCGCCGGGTCGTTCCCGCCTGCGCAGGCAGCTGACGTCCGCCCGGCCTTCCGGGGCCTGGTGATCCTATTGGCCGGCGCCGCTCTGGCGTTCCTGCCCGCCGGCCTGGCCGCGGTACGCGCCCAACCTGTCGACACGCTCCTGTGGATCGCGTTCATCTCGGTCGCCAACCTTCTGACCGTCCCCATGCTGCCCACGATGAGGGTTGAGGTGACCCTGGGCGCGCCCGTCAGTGTGGCGGCGGCGGTGCTGCTGCCCGCGCCGCTGGCGCTGCTCGTCAACGGCTTGAGCCTGGCCGGCCAGCGCGAGCTGCGCGACCGGACCGTGTGGCCCTGGATGGCCGTGTTCAACCACAGCCAGCTGGCCCTGTCCGCCGGCGCCGCGTCGTTCGCGGCGCAACCGTTCGCAGCCGTGTCGGAGCCCTTCAGCCTGGTCCTGCGCACCGTCGCGGCTGTCGCCGCCTACAACGTCGTGAACACCGCCGCGATCACCGCGATGCTATGGCTGCGGGGGCGGCTGAGCTTGGCGGCGGCGGCGAAGGAGTCGGCGGCGCCGTTCCCTCGCTTCGCGCTGGACTTCGGGCTGGTGGCGTTGCTGGGATTGTTCATCGTCATCGCCTCCAAGGTGCCCGCGGCGGTGCTGCTGCTGGCCCTGCCGCTGTGGCTGGGCTACAACGCGCTGCAGTCGGCGCGCGAGGCCGAGGACCGGTCCGCAGAGCTCGCGGTCCGGGTCCGCGAGCTGGAGACGCTCAACGCCCTGGCCAGCGAGCTGCTGTCGGCGCGGCGCGACCACCAGGTCCGCGACATCGCCGCGACCGCCCTGCGGGTGGCCCTGGACAGCGACGCGGTCGAGCTGTGCCCCGCCGGCGACATCGGCGACGACCTGCAGGTGATCAAGATCCCCGGCGCCGAGCCCGCAGCCATCGGGATCCCGGTGGACCTCACCGAGCGCCAGCTGGCGGTGGCCGAGGCGGTGGCCGGGCTGATCGGCATGGCCCTGCAGCGTCTCGACCTCGAGCTGGAGCTCGGCGAGGTGCAGCGCGCCCGGGCCGCGCTGTCGGGCCAGATCCTGGAGGAGGGCACGCGCGAGCGCAGCCGCATCGCGCTGGAGATCCACGACGACGTCCTGCCCTACCTGGCCGCGGCCGAGATCCAGGCCGACAACGTGCGCAGCGCGCTCGCGCGGGCCGATCTCGACCGCGCCGACCGCCTCGCCGGGGCGACCAGGGATGCGGTCAACAGTGGGCTGGCGCGCCTGCGTGAGGTCATCGAGGCGCTGCGGCGCCAGATCGTCGTCCCGGGGGGGCTGCGCGAGGGCCTGCAGGACGCCCTGCGGGAACTGGCACTGCACCACGGCATCGACGGTCGCATCGACGCCCCCGACGTCCTGCCGCCCTTGCCGCTGGCGGTCGAGATCACGCTGCTGGAGACCGTGCGGGGCTGCCTGGCGAACGTGGCCCGTCACGCCGACGCCCGGCGCGTCGACATCCGCCTGCGCGTCGAGGGTCCGACCATCTCGGCCACCGTGCGCGACGACGGGCGAGGCTTCGACGCCCACGCCGTGCCGGCCTCCCGCCAGGGCCTGGCGCTGATGGCCCAGCGCGTCGAGCTGGCTCGCGGTACCTTCGAGGTGGACAGTGCCCCCGGACGCGGGACGCGCGTGCACGTGGAGGTACCGCTGTGAACCCAGCTAGCGGGTCGCTCGGGAACAGCGCCCCCGAGGCGCCCCGACAGCCCGGCGAGGTCATCCGCATCGTCATCGCCGAGGACCACGGCGTGGTCGCCGACGGCGTGGCCACCATGCTGTCGTTCGAGGACGACATGGAGGTGGTCCAGATCGTGCCCTCGGGGGAGGGGCTGATCGAGTCCGTCGAACGCCACCAACCCGAGGTCGCGCTCGTCGACGTCAACCTGCTGGGGATGGACGGGTTGGCGGCGGTTCGTGAGATCCAGGCACGCGGCATCCCCACCCGCACCATGGCTCTGACGATGTTCACCGATCACGACACCGTCACCCGGGCGGTCGCGGCCGGGGTGGCGGGATATCTGCCCAAGAACGTACGGCGTGACGAGCTCGTCCAGGCCGTGCGGGCGGTGGCCGCCGGCAAGGGGTTCCTCCACCCGGACGTGACCCGCCCCTTCCTCGAGCGGGTGGGGCCCCTGGCGATGCACGCGGGGCTGCAGCCGCTGTCGAAGCGCGAGCAGGAGGTGCTCGAGCACCTGGCGAGGGGCAAGTCGACCCGTGAGATCGCCGAGAGCCTCGGCCTGGGCGACGAGACGGTCAAGAGCCACCTGTCGCGCATCTATCAGAAGCTCAAGGCGACCGACCGGGTCCAGGCTGTCGTAATCGCGATGCGCCACGGCCTGGTGCGCTGAGGCTGCGGGACCGGACGAAGCCCAACGCCACGGCCGGCGCTGACCGGGTCCGTCGCGGCTGAACAGCTGCTGCGGGGAACACCGTCTGCGGGGGGAGGGGGCGGGAACCCACCCCCCGCATGGTGTGTCGCGGTTGACCTCCACTATGCCCGCGATCGCGTCCCTGCCAACAGTCTACGGGAACTTTTACCTGCTCTTCACACGAGGACCCCCAAAGGTGGCAGGGTTTTCTC
>DASZOD010000361.1:0-9924 GCA_035550935.1 Egibacteraceae bacterium
GGACCGAACGGGAGGGTGTGGGCGAGGCCGGCCTCGCGGGCGCCGACCTCACCGTGGGCTCGAAGGAGTTCACCGAGCAGCTCATCCTCGGGCACATGACGATCCTGGTGCTGGAAGACGCCGGCGCCCAAGTCGACGACCAGACCGGCCTCGTCGGGTCGGCGACGGTGCGGGAGGCGCTGACCTCCGGCCAGATCGACCTGTACTGGGAGTACACCGGCACCGGCTGGATCACCCACCTCGGCAACACCGAGCCCATCCCCGACGAGCTGGAGCAGTGGCGGGCGGTCCGGGAGGCGGATGCCGCCAACGGTGTCACCTGGCTGTCTCCGGCCGCGCTCAACAACACCTACGCGATCGCCACCAACGGGGAGAACTTCGAAGAGTTCGAAGTGGTCACCCTCAGCGACTTCGCCACGTTCGTGCGCGACAACCCCGGCCAGGCCACGCTGTGCGCCGCCGCCGAGTTCCTCGGCCGCGACGACGGCCTGCCCGGGCTGGAGCAGCACTACGGCTTCGACATCCCGCCCCAGAACGTCAAGGAGCTGGAGCTTGGCATCGTCTACGAGGCGGTCGGCCGCGCCGACCCCTGCAACTTCGGCGAGGTGTTCACGACCGACGGGCGCATCCGGGCCCAGGACCTGGTCGTGCTGGAGGACGACAAGAGCTTCTTCCCCAAGTACAACGCCGCCCTCAACGTCCGCACCGAGGTGTTCGAGCAGCATCCGCAGCTCGAGGAGCTGTTCGCGCCGCTCGCCGCGGAGCTGACCAACGACACGATGATCGAGCTCAACTCCCGGGTGGACGTCGGAGGCGAGCTGCCCGAGGAGGTGGCCCAGGACTTCCTCGACGAGAGGGGCCTCACCGGCGGCTGACCCGGCCACGGTGGACGCGGCCCCGGGAGCCTGACGCGCCCGGCAGTAGGCTTGGGCCGATGTATGAAGGGGTCAAGGGCGCTCTCGACCGGCTGCCGCCCGAGTCCGGTGCCTTCGACGCCGTCGAGGCGGCGTTCCTGGAGACCGCGCGGCTGGGGGGCTACCAGCGGATCCGCCTGCCGGTCTTCGAGCACACCGAGGTCTTCGCGCGAGGCGTCGGCGAGTCCACCGACGTCGTCCAAAAGGAGATGTACACCTTCACCGACAAGGGCGGGCGCTCGCTGACGCTGCGCCCGGAGGCCACCGCCGGGGTCGTGCGCGCCGCGCTGCAGGCGGGCGTGCCGCGTGCGGGGGGGCTGCCGGTCAAGTGGTGCTACGCGGGAGAGTTCTTCCGCCAGGAGCGACCCCAGGCGGGCCGCTACCGCCAGTTCTCCCAGGTCGGCATCGAGGCGCTGGGCTCCGACGACCCGCTGCTGGACGCCGAGGTCGTGCTGCTGGGCTGGGAGGCCCTCCAGCGGGCCGGCGTCCGGGACCTGACCCTGCGGCTCAACACGTTGGGCGACCGCCAGGATCGGGCGGCCTACCTCGAGCGGCTCAACGCCTACCTCGACGGGGTCGACGACCTGCCGGCGGAGGTGGAGGCGCGCCGGCGGCTCAACCCGTTGCGGGCGTTTGACTCCAAGGCGCCGGGCATGGACCGCATCATGGCCGACGCGCCGCTGCTGGCCGACCATGTCTGCGGGGCCTGCAAGGCCCACCACGAGGTCGTCGTCGGGCTGCTGGAGGCCGAGGACGTCCCCCTCACCCACGACCCGCGGCTGGTGCGGGGGCTGGACTACTACACGCGCACGACCTTCGAGTACCAGGCCGCCAACCTCGGCGCCCAGAACGCCGTCGGCGGCGGCGGCCGCTACGACGGCCTCGCCGAGGACCTGGGCTGGCCCGAGCGCTTCCCCGGCATCGGCTGGGCGCTCGGCGTGGACCGCACCGTCCTGGCCCTGTCGGCTGCCGAGCGCCGGCCACCCCCGCCAGCGCGGGTCGACGCGTTCGTGGTCGTCGTCGACCCCGCTCTGGCCGGCGAGACGTTCGCGCTGGCCAGCGCCCTGCGCCGGGCCGGCGTCGCCACCGACCTGGGATTCGACGGGCGCAGCGTGAAGGCCCAGTTCAAGGTGGCCGACCGCGCCGGCGCGGCCTGGGCCCTGGTGGTGGGACCCGACGAGGTCGAGCGCGGCGTGGTCACGGTCAGGGACCTGCGCAGGGGCCAGCAGCGCGAGGTCGCCCGCGACGGTGTCGTAGCAGCACTGCGCGGCGCCGAGGCGGCGCCGTAGAGCCGCCACGACGCGGAGGCCGAGCGCCGGGTGGACCCGGCCGGACTGGCGGCGACCGTCGAGGCGTTCGGCCGCGAGCGCGAGACCTGGCCAGGGACAGCGGACTGCTGGACGAGCTCCGGCAGCCGAGCAGCTACGGTGCACCTGTACTGGGAGGTCGATCCTCGGAAGGTCAACCTGCTCCTGCACGACCGCCTGGGTGACTTCGACCGCTTCGCTGGGGAGGTCACCGCCAACCTGGACCGACTGCCCAGCGACGACCGGTAGGGCATGGCCACGCCCCGGCGACCGGGCAGTCAGCTCAGGCGGGACTCGGCGTCGGCCGGGTCGACGCGCTCGAGGCCGCCGACCGCGTCGAAGGCCCGGTCGGGGCTGACGACGGCGTCGATGCCGCGGTTCAGCGCGGTCGCGGCGAACAGCGCGTCACGGACGTCGAGGCGTTGCTGACCGGCGAAGAGCCGCAACGCGAGACGCAGGTCCCCCTCGCGGACCTCGTGGAGCACGCAGAGGTCGGCGATGTCCATCCCTTGAGCTACCGCTGCCGCGCGGTCGCCGGTGCGGCGTGCCCGCACGTGCACGAACTCGTGCACGAGTTCCACGCTGGCCTCTCCGACCAGGCGCTCGCTGCCTGCGAGCGCGAGCAGTCGCTGGCAGGGTCCGCGGTAGGGGTGGTCCCCGCCGAGCGCGTAGACGAATACCGCGGTGTCATACAGGAAGCGCCTCACCGAAGGACCCCGGTCCCGGTGGCCACGCCGGCGACCCTGCTAGGCGGGGGGAGGCTCGTCCTCGAACCGCCGGTAGCGGGTGGCCAGCAGCTCGCGCTTCATGCGATCCCAGTCTTCCACCGGCATCGGGGCGGCGTCCAGCAACGAGCGCGCGGCCGCCGCGCGACGGGCGTCCTCGGGAGGGAAGGCCGTGTCGACCGCCTCGCGGATGAGCGCGGCCACGGATGCGCCGCGACGGCGAGCCAGACGCTCGAGACGCGCGTAGCGGTCCTCGTCGAGCAGGATCTGGACCCTGCGGGTAAGGACGGCCATGCACATACTGTAGCATGCATAGGCTCCGGTCTCGGATGCGGTGGGTGGCCGCGTCGGCGAGCCCCCAATACCCTGCAGGTGGAGCGCTCCGCGACCAGCGAGGACAACCCGCGTTGACGCCCTACGGATCGTTGCGCACCCACGGCGCCGGGACGCTGCGTCCCCAGCACGCCGGCCAGCAGGTGATCCTGGCCGGCTGGGTGGCGCGCCGTCGCGACCACGGCGGCGTGGTGTTCGTGGACCTGCGCGACGGCAGCGGCGTGGTGCAGGTCGTCGCCGACCCGTCGGCGGGCGCGACGCTCGAGGCCGCCCACGAGCTGCGCGGAGAGTGGGTGGTGCGGGCGACCGGCACGGTGCGGCGCCGGCCCGGGGGGATGGCCAATCCCGCCCTGGCGACCGGCGAGGTGGAGGTCGCCGCCTCCGCGCTGGAGGTGCTGGCGACGGCCCAGACACCCCCCTTCCCCATCGAGGACCGCATCGACGCCGACGAGGCGCTGCGGCTGACCTACCGCTACCTGGACCTGCGTCGCCCCTCGGTGGCGCGCGCCATCCGCCTGCGTGCCCGCGTCACCAGGGTGCTGCGGCGGGTCATGGACGCCCACGGCTTCCTCGACGTCGAGACCCCGATGCTGACCCGCTCCACGCCCGAGGGCGCCCGCGACTTCCTCGTGCCCTCCCGGCTGCAGCCCGGCAGCTGCTACGCGCTGCCGCAGTCCCCGCAGCTGTTCAAGCAGCTGCTCATGGTCGCCGGCCTGGAACGCTACTACCAGATCGTGCGCTGCTTCCGCGACGAGGACCTGCGCGCGGACCGCCAGCCGGAGTTCACCCAGCTCGACGTCGAGGCCAGCTTCATCCACGAGGACGACATCTTCGCGCTGGTCGAAGAGCTCATGACCGAGCTGTGGCGCGACGTGCTCGGGGCCGAGCTGACCACGCCCTTCCCCCGCCTCACCTACGCGCAGGCGCTGGCGCGCTACGGCACCGACGCCCCCGACACCCGCTTCGGACTGGAGCTCGCCGACCTGTCCGAGCTGCTGGCCGACACCCAGGTCGGGGTCTTGCGCGGCGCCCTGGACGCCGGTGGGGCGGTCGTGGCCCTGCGCCTGCCCGGAGGCGGCGAACTGACCCGCAAGCAGTTCGACGACTGGACCGAGTTCGCCCGCGGCCGCGGCGCGAAGGGGCTGGCCTGGGCCGTCGTCGAGGACCTGGCGACACTGCGCTCGCCGCTGGCGAAGTTCCTCAGCGACGCCGAGACGGCAGGCCTGATCGGCGCCACCGCCGCCCGCCCGGGCGACGCGCTGTTCCTCGCGGCCGGCCCCGGGCGGCCGACCCACGAGCTCATGGGCGCGCTGCGGACCGCCCTGGCCAGGCAGCGCGGGCTCGTGCCCGCAGGGCGCTGGGACTTCGTGTGGCTGACCGACCCGCCGCTGTTCGAGTGGAACGACACCGAGCGGCGATGGGACAGCGTCCACCACCCGTTCACCATGCCGGACGCCGCGTGGGTCGACCGGCTCGAGGAGGCCCCCGGCGAGGCGACCGCCCGGGCCTACGACCTCGTCCTCAACGGTGTCGAGCTGGGCGGCGGCTCGATCCGTATCCACCGCCGCGAGGTCCAGCAGCGCGTGTTCAAGCTGCTGGGCGTCGACGAGGCCGAAGCCGAAGACAAGTTCGGCTTCCTGCTGGAGGCCCTCGGCTACGGCGCCCCGCCCCACGGCGGCATCGCCTTCGGCCTGGACCGGCTGGTCATGCTCCTGGCCGGCGGCGAGTCGATCCGCGACGTCATCGCCTTCCCCAAGACCCAGAAGGGCACCGACCCGCTGACCGACGCGCCGGCGCCCGTCGGCACCCGCCAGCTCGCCGAGCTGGGCCTGCGCCCCCTCCCGTCGGCGCGCAGCGGCTAGCGGCACCCTGGTCGAAAGGACGGGACGCAAGGCCACGTTGAGTGACCCTGCACTCTCTATGGGTTTCGATAGCCCCGCTGGATGGGGACTAAGCTCCCGGTCCCGGGCAAACCGGGTCTGAACCCGCTGGCAGGAGGATAGCCCGACATGCCTGGATCGTGGAGCCGTCCGCCCTACCGTCTTCAGCCGGCGGCCGCGCTGGCGGTCCTGGCGCTTCTGACCAGCCTGCTCGCCCTCGCGCCGGCGGAGCGCTCGGGGGCACAGGAGGTGGGCTCGCCCGGTGAGATCGTCGAGCGCGACACCAGCGACGGCCTGGTGCGGACCTTCCGCTTCCGGGGCACCGATCGCTTCAACACCGGCCGGCTCATCGCCCGCGAGGCCTTCGGCACCGCCGACCAGGCCATCGTCGCCCGCGGCGACCTGTTCCCCGACTCGCTGTCGGGCCACTACCTGGCCGGGCAGCTGGGCGCCCCGGTGCTGCTGACGCCGACCTCGCAGCTGGACGACGACACCCTGGCGGCGCTCGAGGAGCTGGAGGTCGAGCAGGTCACGCTGCTGGGCGCCACCGACGCCATCAGCGCGGGCGTGCAGAGCGACCTCGAAGCCCGCGGCTACGCGGTGCGGCGCATCGGCGGGATCGACCGCTACGAGACCGCCGCCGACATCGTCACCCGCCCCGGCAACACCGTCGGCGCGCTCGGCAACGCCCGGGCCACCGCGTTCGTGGCCAGCGGCAACAACTTCCCCGACGCGCTGGTGACCGGCGCGGTCGCCTACGACCGGCAGTTCCCGGTCCTGCTGACCTATCAGGACCACCTGCCTGAGGCGACCCGCGCCGCCCTGGAGCAGCTGGACATCGACTCGGTGATCATCCCCGGCGGCACCGGGCCGGTGGCCGCCACGGTGCAGGCCGAGCTCGAGGCCATGGATATCACCGTGACCCGCATCGCCGGTCCCACCCGCGTCGACACCGCTCTGGCCTTCGCCGAGTTCACCATCGAGCGCTTCGGCTGGACCTACTTCGAGCTGGTCTTCTCCCGCGGCGACGACTTCGCCGACGCGCTCACCGTCGGCCCCCGCCAGGGCTCCAAGCAGCAGGTCCTGCTGCTGACGAACACGCCCAACAACGTCGGCCAGCCCAATCTCGACTTCCTCGACGGCGTCGCCTGCCAGGTCAACCGCGTCGGCTTCACCGGCGGCTACGCCGCCATCACTGATCCCGCCGAGCAGCAGATCCGTCAGGCGGCGACCCCGCCCGAGGGCGCCTGCGGGCCCCCCACGACGATCACGCTGGCCCCGCAAACCGCCACGAACTTCGTCGGCGAGCCCCACACCGTGACCGCCACCGTGACCGGCCAGTTCAACCGGCCGTTCCCGGGCGTGGAGGTGGCCTTCACCACTGACGAGACCGGCACGGTCCAGCCCGAGCCCGAGTCGGCCACGGTCACCACCGACGAGGACGGCCAGGCCATCTTCACCGTGGGCAGCGACACGCCCGGTGTGGCGACCATCACCGCCTGCTTCAGCCCGGCCGAGGGCGGGCCGGTGTGCGACAGCGCGACCAAGACCTGGCAGTACCTCATCCTGACACCTGACTCGGCAACGAACGAAGCCGGCCAGGCCCACACGGTCACCGCGACGCTGGTGGACCGCGAAGGCAACCCCGCCCCCGACGTCGCGGTCGGCTTCACCGTCACGCCCACGGACGGGGCACCGACGCCCCGCCCTCCTGTCGGGGAAGCGGTGACCGACCGCAACGGTCAGGCCAGCTTCGAGGTGTCCAGCGACACCCCCGGGACGGTCGTCATCGAGGCTTGCTTCGAGCCCGGGGAGGGCGAGCCGGCCATCACCGAGGAGTTCGAGTGCGACAGCGCCACGAAAACGTGGCAGTAGGTACTCGGCCGGGCTTTGGGGGCGGGAACCCCGACGACCGACCGGGGTTCCCGCCCGATGCTTCGTCTATTCCCCCGGGGGTGCTGACGGCTCATCCCCCCAACGGGGGAATTCCGGGCGGAGAGTGGGGTCACCCGGCCGGCGAAGTGTCCGGGTCGCCCTGTCCGGGCTGCGGCGTCGTAGAGGCGGTCTAAAGGCGGCAGGCAGCGGGCGTCTACGAGGAGCGGTTGACTTCTGCGCTGCGTTGGGTAGGCATGCGGCTGGTCTGGGCCGAACGGTGCGCCGAAGGCCATAACGATGCGGTGTGCTGGCTCGTCTTAGGGTGTGACGCCCGTTTTGGGCTGGCGGCGGTGGTGACGCCGCGGGTCGGTGTCGGGGGGAGGCCCGGCGCCGGCGGCTGGCCTGGTTCGAGGGTGCGAGGCTGAGGAGGCCGATCGGATGAGTTCGCTGGGTTTTGTGGTTGGGCCGTTGCCGCGTCGGCTGGTGGGGCTGGTGGTGTTGGCGTTGGCGGTGGCGTTGCTGCCGGGTGGGGCGGTGTGGGCGGACGCGCCGCGCAGCGATTTTCCCGGGCAGGTGGGCTCGATCGTGGAGCGCAGCGGCGACGGGCTGGTGCCGTCGTTTCGCTATCGGGGCGAGCAGCGCTTCGACACGGCGCATCTGATCGCCGAGGACACGTTCGTGGAGACGGTGACGGCGCGCGAGACGCAGACGGCGCTGGTGGCGCGGGGCAACCTGTTTCCCGACTCGTTGTCGGGCAACTATCTGGCGGGCCAGTTGCGGGCGCCGATCTTGTTGACGCCGACGGAGTCGCTGGTGGATGACACCAGCCACACCTTGGAGGATCTGGGCGCCGACGAGGTGGTGGTGTTGGGGTCCACCGAGGCGGTCAGCCAGGGCGTGGAGGACCAGTTGGCGGCGGCGGGCTATGAGGTGAGCCGTTTTGGCGGCATCGACCGCTACGAGACGGCCGCTGACATCGCCACCCGTCCGGGCAATGTGGTGGGGGGGCTGTCGGAGACGTTGACGGCGACGGCGATCGTGGCCAGCGGGGACAACTTCCCCGACGCGCTGGTGACGGGGGCGATCAGCTTCGATCAGGACTTCCCGCTGCTGTTGACCTACCAGGACCATCTGCCCGACGTGACGATCGCCGCGTTGGAGAGCTTGAACATCGACTCGGTGGTCATCCCCGGCGGGGTGGTGCCGGTGGCCCAGAGCGTCGAGGCCGAGTTGGAGGCGATGGGCATCGAGGTGCTGCGTCTGGCCGGGCCCACCCGGGTGGACACGGCGCTGGAGGTGGCCGGCTTCGCGTTGGACGAGTTCGACTGGACGTTCACCGAGCCGATGTTCGCCCGCGGCGACGAGTTCGCCGACGCGTTGACGGTGGGCCCGCGTCAGGGGCTGTTGCAGCAGGTGCTGTTGCTGACCAACACGCCGGGCAACGTGGGGCAGAACAACCTGGACTTTCTTGAGGAGCTGGGCTGCTTCGTCAACCGCATCGGCTTCGCTGGGGGCTATGTGGCGATCACCCAGGCGGCCGAGGATCAGATCCGGGCGGCGGCGACCAGCGACCAGGCGTGCAACCTGGAGCTGACGCCGGAGTCGGCCACCAACGTCATCGGTGAGGCCCACACCATGACGGCGACGGTGACCACCAACGCCGGGGCGCCGGTGGAGACCGGCACGGTGCGCTTCGAGGTCTACGACCAATTCCCGGTCAGCGAGACGCAGACCGCCCGGTTCCTGTTCCTGGTGGAGACCGTCACGGTCGGTGCCGACGGCACCGCGACCTTCAGCTACGACGGGCTCTTCCCCGGGCAGCAGTTCATCGTGGCCTGCGTGGTGCCCGAGGGCGAGCCGTGCACGACCGGTGACCCGTTCGCCGGCGAGAACGTCGAGCCGCGCCGGGACGTGCCCGCCATCGACACCGCGATCAAGAACTGGGAGACCGAGTTCGGCGGCGAGTTGTTCGGCACGGCCGAGGTCGACAGCAACGGCATACCCGGCGACGAGGGCGACCCTGACGGCTTCGGCGTCACGGCCGTGTCGGTGACCGACGACGGGCGCTTGTGCTACGGCATCGGCGTCCTCGGCATCCAGCTGCCGGCGCTCGCGGCCCACATCCATGCCGCACCCATTTTCGAGAGCGGCACGGTGGTAGTCCCCCTCGAGGCACCCGTGCCGGTCGACCTGGAGGGGCTCCCGCCGGGAGTGGAGTTCGGCCAGGCCGCCGGCTGTATCGAGGGCGTGGATGAGGGGTTGCTGGCGGCCATCGAGGCCAACCCGTCGGAGTTCTACGTCAACGTGCACACCGAGGAGTTCCCCGACGGCGCGGTCCGCGGCCAGCTGTTCCCTGGTGAGTTCGGCCTGGACCACATCCACGAGCGCTTCGCCGACCTGACCGGGGCAGAGGTGGTGGCGCCCACGATCGGTGACCCCGACGGCTCCGGCTTGGGAGCGGTCGGCGGGGTCGATGCCAGTGGCGGGGACTACCTGCACTTCCACTTCGTCGTGGAGAACATCCCGCTGCCGGCCGACAGCGCGCACATCCACCAGGGCGCGGCCGGGACGGAGGGGCCGATCGTGGTCAACCTCCTCCCGCCTCAGGAGTTCCTGTTTGCGCCGCCGGGCGCCGGCTCCTCAGCCGGATGGGTCGACCTGCACGCCCTCGAGCAGCCGGGCGACACGACGGCCCGGTTCGCCGACATCCTGGCCAACCCCGGCGACTACTACATGGAGGTCCACAGCGCAGACGGCGCGATCCGCGGCCAGCTCGACGCCGAGCCGCCGCCGGAGTTCTTCGGCGCCGCCCGTGACCAGACACTGCGCTTCGGCTGGGGAGCGCGCTGAGACCGGCTGGGCAACCGGCTGCTTCAAGGCCCCCGCCGCC
>DASZOD010000362.1:0-5625 GCA_035550935.1 Egibacteraceae bacterium
GGCCCCCGGCCTGGGCCACGACCCGGTCGTCGACCACGTGGACCGCGCCCCACCCCCCAGGCCCTGGGTTGGGGTTCGCGCTGCCGTCGGTGAAGACCCCGTCGGTGGGCCCGGTGCGGTACCGGTCCAGCACCTCGGCCACCGTGAGGTTGTCCTCGACCCCCCGATCGGGGTTGGCGGAGCGCCTGCCGCCCCGGCAGGCCTGGCACAGCTTCGGGGTCCAGCCCGGGTAGCGCTGCAGCACCGTCCGCGACAGGGAGAAGGCGCCGCCGCAGCGCGTGCAGGCAAA
Organism: Egibacteraceae bacterium; assembly: GCA_035550935.1. GTDB lineage: Bacteria > Actinomycetota > Nitriliruptoria > Euzebyales > Egibacteraceae > DASZOD01. The sequence goes on from DASZOD010000362.1 coordinate 290, forward strand.
CTCGGGCATGGTCGCAACCGTAGCGCCCGGTACGCCGGCTGGCCCGCCACTGCGGGCACCGCCGCCGGCCAGCGGCGCGCGACCCCGGATGCCTAGCGGGCCTGCTCGGCCCCCAGGACGAACACCGGGCTGAGCACCGCGAACGCGACCAGCGCGACGGTCCAGACAACCCGGCGTCGCCCGGGAACGTGTCCGGCCAGCAGGTCCAGCGCCGCGGCCACCAGCAGCCAGGTGCTGGCGACCAGCGAGCCGGCCGTCAGCCCCAGCAGGGCCGCCGCCAGTCCGAGGCGGCCCCCCGCGCCGGCGAGCACCACCGCAGCGACCAGCGCTGACGCTGACGCCGCCCACACCACCAGCCCGGCAGCCAGCGCCCGACGGACCGTGGTGCGGTCGCGGTCGGCGGGACCGCGCGTCACCGCCGTGCCCGTGTGGGCCACGCCCGCCGCGCGGGCGCTCCCCGGCCTCCAGGTACAGGGCGCGGGCGGCTTCGCCGCCGGTGGCCATGTCGGCCAGCCTGAAGGGATGCCCTGGAAGCCCGCGATTCGAGCAGGCGCGGCTGCTGCTGCGACAGCCCCATGGCACCCATCGCCGGCCGCCGGCCGTGCCGCTGCCCTAGACCACCACGGCGGCGCGGTCGAGGCGGTTGAGCCGCTCGCAGCCCTCGTCGCTGACGACGACGATGTCTTCGATGCGCATGCCGAACCGCTGCGGCAGGTAGACCCCGGGCTCGATGGAGAAGGCCATGCCCGGCTCCAGTCCGAGTTCGTTGCCGGCGACGATGTAGGGATCCTCGTGCTCCTCCAGCCCGATGCCGTGCCCGGTGCGGTGCACGAAGAACTGCCCCAGTCCCGCCTCGGCCAGTCGCCGGCGCGCCGCTGCGTCGACCTGCGCGGCGGTCACCCCCGGGCGGACCGCCTCGCAGGCGGCCCGCTGGGCGGCCTCCAGCGCCGCGTGCGCCTGCGGGTAGCCGTCGGGCGGCGAGCCCAGGACGTAGTCGCGGGTGCAGTCCGAGCAGTAGCCGTCCAACGTCCCGCCGATGTCGACCACGACGGCGTCGCCTCGGCGCAGCCGCCGCCGGCCGCTCTCGTGGTGCGGGGACGCGCCGTTGGGTCCCGAGCCGACGATGACGAAGTTCACCGCGTCGTGGCCCTCGGCCAGGATCAGGTCGGCGATGTCACGGCCGACGTCGGCCTCGCTGCGTCCGGGGCGCAACAGGTCGGCCACCCTGGAGTGGACCCGGTCGATGGCCCTGGCGGCGCGGCGCAGGGCGTCGACCTCCGCGGGGGACTTGCGCATCCGCAGCTCGCGCGTGACCGCGGAAGCCGGCACCCAGCTGGCCTCGGGCAGCGCCGCCTGCAGGCCCAGCAGGAGACCCGACCACAGCCGGTCGCCCACTCCGAGCCGCAGCTGCGCCCCAGAGCCGTCCAGCAGCCGGGCCACCAGCGCGAAGGGGTCGTCGGTCTCGTCGTAGTCGACCACGTCGACGCGCTCGGCCACGCCGGCCTGCTGGGCTCGCGGCCGCTCCAACCTGGGCACCACCAGGGCATGCCGCCCGTCGGCGCCAACGACGAGCAGGGTGAGCCGCTCCAGCGCAGGAGCGTGGTAGCCGACGAGGTAGCGCAGGTCGGCACCGGGCCCGATCAGCAACGCGTCGACGCCGGCGGCGGCCATGGCCGCCCCCGCTCGGGCCAGGGCATCGGCGGCGGGGCCGCCCATGGCGCCAGCCTCAGCTCAGCACCGCGGCCGGCCCGGGGTGAGCCAGCCTGCGGTTGGTCAGGTCCAGGACCCGGGCGGTGTAGCCGCGCAGGGCCGCCAGCTGTCGTGCCGACAGCCGGTCGCACACCCAGTCCCAGTGCAGCGACACCCACTCGCCCGGGCGCAGGTGGGCGACGAAGCCCACGCCGTCGACGGCGCGGGTGGCCGACTCCGCCTCGGGGGCGCCGAGGGCCAGCCGGCGACCGTCCCAGGTCAGCGGCTGGCAGCGCACCACCACCCGGTCGCGGTCTGCGGTCAGCACCTGGCCCCAGCGGATGCGGCAGCGGTCGAGCACGTGCAGCGGGTGGCCGCCGGCGCCCTCGGATCCCAGCAGCCCCACCCAGGGGTAGACGCAGAACACGTGGAAGGCGTGGTGGGGCAGGCCCCCGGCGGGGATGGACTCGGCCAGCCGCTGCCATGCCCGCCCCGCCTGCCGACGGAAGCGCTCCTGCAGCGACGCGCCGAAGGCGCTGCGGCCGACCCGTTCCAGCAACCGGTTGCCCACCCAGTAGGCCTCGACCACCCGGGCGTCCAGCGGGTCGCCGACGCCGGTGGCGGCGGCGATGAGCTCCAGGTAGGGCCAGGCGCCGTGGAAGGCCCGCGCCAGCTGGCCCAGGCCGGGGTCGACGATCCCGCTGGCGCCGTACTCCAGCAGCGCCCGGTGGTCGTCCGCGCCGCAGTAGCCCAGCTCGTTGGGCGGGTAGGCGTAGCGGGCGAACAGCAGCGGCCCGTCGCCACCGGCCGCCGGCAGCTGGCGGGGGGCTGCGCGGGTCGGGCCGCGATCCATCCAGGCTCACCTTAGCGCCGGGCGACACGCTCAGCACGACGCGCTCGCCGGCTCGACCCGGCGCCCTCACGGGCTGGGGGTCCCCGCCAGCCCTTCCAGGCGCAGCACCCACAGGCCCGAGTTGATGTCGGAGGCCAGCACCAGGTCGCCGTGGAGGAACACCCCCCAGGTGTGGGCGGTCGGCTGGCCGTCGAAGAACAACCCGCTGGGGTCGGACGCGGGGGGCGGGACGAACTGAGCCAGCCGACGGGGGTTGGCCGGGTCGGACAGGTCGACGGCGACGACGCCTTCGGCGTACCAGGAGAACAGCGCGAGCTAGCCGGCGACCTTGGGGTCGTGGACCGAGTAGTGGCCCGGCCCCGGCGGGGGCAGCTGGCGGGTCGACGCCAGCTCGACCTCGGCCAGCAGACTGGGATGGGCTGGGTCCGACAGGTCGAACACCCGCGGGTGGCCCCAGCCGCGCTCGAGCGGCCCGACGGGGGTGGGCTCGACGTCCTCGTCGGTTTCGACCAGGATCCGCCCGCCGGCGGCCAGCCAGGCCGAGTGGGCGTTGCCCTCCTGGTGTGGGGCGAAGGTCGTGCGCCCGACGTAGAGGGGGTTGGCGGGGTCGTTCAGGTCGAGGATGACGGTGCCCAGGTCCCAGTACGACAGGTATGCGGTGGTGCCCTCGGCGATCACCGAGTGCGCCAGGTGCTCCCGCAAGACCCCCTGCGGGTCGGTCGCCTGCGGAGCGACCCCCAGCTGCGCCCAGGCGCCCCACTGCCCCACCCGGCGCGGGCTGGCCGGGTCGGAGACGTCGAACACCATGAAGTCGGGCTGGTCGCCGGGCGACCGGCCGTCGGGGCTGGTGCGCAGCTCCGACAGCGGCACCGCGGTGTAGACGTAGGCGGCGTCGTCGCGGGGGTCCAGCCACAGCTCGTGGGCGCCGTTGGCGCGACGGTCGGTGGCCACCAACGCCAGCGTGCGGGGGCTGGTGGGGTCGGTGACGTCATACAGGCCGAAGCCCCGGAAGCCCTCGTCCCCGGCGCACGACTGGAACCCGACCGCGGCCAGGTCGCCCCGGAACGCCGCCGTCGACACCGCGCGGACGAGCAGCTTCTCGGTGCGCGAGCCGGCCACCCGCGGGTCGGAGGCGGCATCCGCGAAGGTCGACACCAGCGCCGGGTTGGCCGGGTCGTTCAGGTCGTAGACGCGCACCCCCGCCGAGCGGCAGTAGGGACGGGCGCCGTCGACGAGCTCGCCGCTCCCGGCGCTGGCCAGGTAGGCATGTCGCCCGAGGGCGACCACGTCGGCGTGCAGGCCCCCGCCGGGGTCGGCGTGGCCCACCACGACGAAGCCGGGCGACGTGGCCTCGCGGGGCGTTTGCGGAGCCGGCGGTGGTCGCGGGGGGGCGCCACCGTCGCCTGGTGGCTGGCCCGGCTGCTCGCCGGGGGGGCTGCAGAAGGCCAGCATGAGCGCCAGCAGCAGGGCCAGCGACGGACCGCTGCGCCGGGCCACCCGCCCAGGACGGCGCCTGCCAGCATGCAGCATCGCGGCCTCCCAGGGCGTCAGATCTTCAGCTGCAACACCCGCGGGACCACCGTGAACGTCGCGGGGGTCACGCCCAGCAGCCGCCCGTCGGCGGCGACGGCCAGGGCGACCGACGGGGCCAGCTCGACCGTCGGTGACTGCTGCTCGTAGATGTTGGGGTGGGGCAGGTGCTCGCCGCGGTAGCGCTGCGTCGTGAGGATGAAGACCTGGCTGCGGCCACCGGTGACGACCTGGACGTTGAACCGGCCGTCGTCGGGTAGGGCTCGCGGTGCGACCTTCATGCCGTCGCCGGCGAACTGGCAGTTGGCCACCAGGACCTCGACCAGCGGCACGGTGCGCTCGACGGTGGCCAGCTTGACGGTCGCTTCGGGCCGCCGCAGCGTCGCCATGGCGGCGTAGGCGGCGAGCAGGTCACCCAGCCTGCCCAGTCGGCGCAGGCGGTTCGCCCGGCGGATCACCTCGGCGCCGTAGCCGACCTCGGCGACGTTGGCGAACAGCCGCCGGACGGGTCGGCCGTCCACGCCGCTGCAGGCCACGTGGCCGAGGTCGATGTCCATGACCGCGTCGCTGGCCAGGTGCCGGGCGAGGATGTCGGGGGGCCGGTCCAGGCCGAAGGTGCGAGCGAAGTCGCAACCGGCCCCGGTGGAGGCGACCCCCAGCACCGCGTCGGGTCGCAGCGGCCGCCCACCGGGGACCATGGCGTTCACCAGCTCGTGGACGGTCCGGTCGCCGCCGGCTGCGACGACGAAGCGCAGGCCGTCGGCAAGGGCGTCGGCGGCGGCTGCTTCCGCCCGGCCCGGCCCGGCCGCCTCGACCACGTCGAAGTCCAGGCCCCGGCTGCGCAGCGCGGCGGTCAGGTCCGGCATCCAGCGCCCGACCGCGCCGCCGCCGGCACCGGGGTCCACCACCAGGCGCAGCGGCCCGAAGGGGCTGGGCATCGCCGGCTCAGATGCCGGTGTAGGCGACGACACCGCGCACGATGGTCCTGGCGGCGTTGTGGGCCGTGCCGGCCAGCGCCCTGCCCGCGCTGACCTCGCGCAGCTGGCGCAGCAGGTCGGCGACCTGCTTCGTGTCGCGGACGAAGTCGCCAGCGCCGACCTCCACGCCGGCCAGGACGTCGTCGAGGTCGTCTCCTCTGGCCCAGCGCCACACCACGTCGGCGAAGCCGGGGTCCAGCGGACGGGTGACCGGCAGGCCTGCCGCTTCCTCCCCCGCGGCCAGCTCCCGCCACAGGTCCGCGCAGTCGCGGACCGCGTCGCGGACC
>DASZOD010000363.1:0-5007 GCA_035550935.1 Egibacteraceae bacterium
GGCCTGCCCGGCTTCCCCACCCTGCCGGGCGCCGGCCTGCCCGGCGTGCCCGGCGGACCCATCGGCGCGGTCGGCCCGGGCGTCCTGCCGCGCACCGGCGGCGGTCTGCCGCTGCTGGGGATCCTGGCCATCACCCTGGCCGCGGCGCTGCGGCGCCTGCGCCGCTAGCACTCCGCCGCCGGCGGTTGTCAACAGCCGCCGGCGGCAGGGCGGCCCGGCAGCCGGCGGGATCGGTGATCCTGCGGGCGCCCGCCACCTGCCGTCATCGCCCGCCCCCCCGGCGGCGCCGGCGGCGGCGCCTCAGCCCGGAGCCGCCTGTGAACGCCCTGCGCCTGCCTCTGCCCGCAGACGAGCAGGGATGCCTGCGCTGCGCGGCAGCGGGAGGCTTCCGCCCAGGGCCGCCGGCGCAGCGGGCCCAGGTGGGCCGTCCTGAAGACGCCGCCGCGGTCGTCGTGCCGCTGTTGGCTGGTCTGGACCGCGAGCACTGCGTGCTGGTCACCCTGGACGTCAAGCACCGGCTCATCGCCGTGACTACGGTGTCGGTCGGCACCGCCGACCACACGTTCATGGCTCCCCGCGAGGTCTACCGCGACGCGCTGCTGGCCGGGGCCTCGGCCATCTTCATCGCCCACAACCATCCCAGTGGCGATCCCACGCCCAGCGCCGACGACCGACAGGTCACCCGTCGCCTGGCCCAGGCCGGCGCGACGCTCGGGGTCGAGCTGCTCGACCACCTCGTCGTCGGCGATCCCGACTGGGTCAGTCTGGCGCGTCTGGGCGTTCTGTAGCCGGCCATCGGCCGCCCCGGTCCGCCCGTCCCGCCGCCATCCGCTCTCTTCCCCGCGGCGCCATCCGGTTTGCCCCGCCTGTCGCACCGGGCGCCGAGGCGGCTAGACTGAACCGCCGACCCCGGCCGTCGGGGTGGCGCCTGGGGTCCGTCCCCGACGGCGGCCCGGCGAGAACGCCTGTCCGTGGCTGGCCCCCGGGGGCCCGGCCCAGCCTCTCGGAGCGCCCGTGGCCCAGAACGTCTCCGGCTTGTTCCAGGTCTTCGGCCGCGACATCGCGGTCGACCTGGGCACGGCCAACACGCTCGTGTACATGCGGGGACGCGGCATCGTCCTCAACGAGCCGTCAGTGGTGGCGATCAACACGAAGAGCGGCGCGCTGCTGGCGGTCGGATCCGACGCCAAGCGGATGATCGGGCGGACCCCGGGCCACATCGTGGCGGTCCGGCCCCTGAAGGACGGCGTGATCGCCGACTTCGACGTCACCGAGAAGATGCTGCGGTACTTCATCCAGAAGGTCCACCGCCGTCCCTACATGAGCTTCCTGAACAAGCCCCGCGTCGTCGTCTGCGTGCCCAGCGGCATCACCGGCGTCGAGCAGCGTGCCGTGGAGGAGGCCTCGATCCAGGCCGGGGCGCGCGCCGCCTACATCATCGAGGAGCCGATGGCCGCCGCGATCGGGGCGGGCCTGCCGGTCCACGAGCCCGCGGGCAACATGGTCGTCGACATCGGCGGGGGCACGACCGAGGTGGCGGTGATCTCCCTGGGCGGGATCGTCACCAGCGCCTCCATCCGCATCGGCGGCGACGAACTGGACGAAGCCATCATCAACTATGTCAAGAAGGAGTACTCGCTGATGCTCGGCGAGCGCACCGCCGAGGAGATCAAGATCGCAGTCGGCAGCGCCTTTCCCCTGCCCGAGGAGAACCACGCCGAGATCCGCGGTCGGGACCTGGTCAGCGGCCTGCCCAAGACCATCATCATCAGCGCCGAGGAGGTCCGCCGGGCGATCGACGAGCCGGTCAACTCCGTCGTCGACGCGGTGAAGAACACCCTTGACCGCACCCCGCCAGAGCTCGCCGCCGACATCATGGACAAGGGCATCGTGCTCACCGGCGGCGGCGCCATGCTCCAGGGCCTCGACGAGCGCCTCAAGCACGAGACCGGGATGCCGATCCACTGCGCCGAGAACCCGCTGCACTCCGTGGCGATCGGCTCGGGCAAGTGCCTGGAGGAGTTCGAGGCGCTCAAGCGGGTGCTGATCTCCAGCTCCCGCCACTAGCCTGCGCAGGGAGCCGCCGTCTTACCGGGCGCCTCCTACCGAGTCCATGTCTGACCGTCGCCGCAACCGCACCGTGCTGGCCATGCTGGCGCTGGTGTCCCTGGTCCTGCTCACCGTCGACTACCGACAGGACGACAGCTGGATCACGGTGCTGCAACGAGGCGCGCTGACCGCCTTCGGCCCTGTCCAGGAGGGCTTCGGGACCGTCGTCCGGCCGCTGGGAGAAGTCGTGCGGTCCGTCGGTGAGCTGGGCAGTCTGCGTGCCCAGAACCGCCAGTTGCAGGCTGACCTCGAACGACTGCGCGAAGAGCAGCTGTCGTTGGCCGACCTGCAGCGCCAGAACGAGCAGCTACGGGCGCTGCTGGGGATGCGCCAGGAGCTGCGTTTCCGCGAGACGACCGGCGCGCAGGTCATCGCCCAGCCGCCGGGCTCGTTCGCCTGGACGGTGTTGCTCAACGCCGGGGCCGACCAGGGGCTGCGTGCCGGCCAGGCGGTCATCAACGCCGAGGGGCTGGTGGGCAGGGTGACGGAGGTCACCGCCGCCAACGCCCGGGTGCAGCTGCTGTCCAGCCCCACCTCCAGCTACGTCGTGCGGGTGGCCGAGACGGGAGAGGACGGGCTGCTGCGGGGGCGGGGCGCCGATCCGTTCCAGCTCGAGATCATCGACCCGGAGGTCACCGTCCAGCCCGGCGCCGTGGTGGTCACCCGGGCCTTCCAGGGCACAGCCATTCCCGACGGCATCCCGGTGGGCGTGGTGGAACGACCCGCCGCTCCGCGGCCCCGCGGCACGCGCTTCCTGTCGGTCCGCCCCTACGTCGACTTCAACCGGCTCAACTTCGTGTCGGTCGTGCTCGACGCGCCGGTGCAGCCGTCGGCACCGGGGGATGCAGACGAGGACGGCGCAGGGCCCACCGAGCCGCCGCGTGCGACCGTGCCCGTCCCGGCCGAGCCCGGCGGCTCGCGGCGGCAACGTCCTGGCTCCCAAGCCGGCCGGCGCCGCCGCGGCCCTCACCAGCGGGCGGGCCGGTAACGCGTGATCCCGCGGCTGGCGCTCATGGCGGCCGTGCTGGTGTCGGTCCTCCTCTTGGACACCGTGGTGCTGCCGGGCGTCACGATCGCCGGCTGGCGGCCCGACCTGGTGGCGCTGTCGGTCGTGGCCTTCGCGCTGGCCGACGGCCCGGGCGCCGGCGCCCGCTACGGCTTCGCCGCTGGCCTGGCCTCCGACCTGCTGGCCGGCGACGAGGCCCTCGTCGGCCTGTCGGCGCTGGTGCTGCTGCTGGTCGGACACGGCGCGGGCGCGGTGCGCGCCTACCTGGCCGGCACCGGCGTGTTCGGCGAGATGGCGGTCGGGGCGCTGGGGACGGCAGTGGCGGTCATCGCCTACGGTCTGCTCGCGCTGCTGCTGGGAGCCGGGCCCCTGTCGGTGGCGACCGTCGTCGAGGGCGGGTCGGTGAGCGGCGCGCTCAACGGGGTGCTGGCGCCGCTCGTCATCCGACCGGTGCGCGCCCTGTCCCGACGGGTCAGCGCGAGCCTGAGCGGCGCGTGAAGTGGCGGTAGCCTCGACAGCCGTGCAGTCAGGGACCTCTGCGGACCCGGGGGAGGCCGCGCGCTTGCGGCTGGTCTTCTTCGGCTTCCTCGTGGCGAGCCTCATGCTGCTACTGGTAGTAAGACTATGGTTTCTGCAAGTCATGTCGGGCGACCGCTACGCGCAGGCCGCGGAGGGCAACGCGGTCCGCACCATCAGCGTGGAGGCACCGCGGGGCCAGATATTCGACCGCGACGGCGCCTTGCTGGTCGACAACCGCTACGCCATGGTCGTCAGCGTCCAGCCCGCCGAGATGGGCGACCGGGCCGACGAGATCATCGCCGAGCTGGCCGCGCTGCTGGCGTTGTCCCCGGCCGAGATCCACGAACGGATCGCACGCTCGCGGGTCAGCGCATTCCGGCCCAAGCCGATCGCGGCGGACGTGCCGGTCGACGTCGCCTTCTACATCCACGAGAACGCCGGCACCCGCTTCCCCGGGGTCTACGCGGAGACGCTGCCGGTGCGCACCTACCCGCAGGGGACCACGGCGGCGCACGTTCTGGGCTATCTCGGGGAGATCGGCGGCCAGGAGCTGACATCCGAGGCGTACGACGGCTACCAGCCCGGCGACCTCATCGGATGGTCGGGCGTGGAGCGCAGCTACGAGCAGGAGCTGCACGGTCAGCGGGGCCTGCGCCGCTTCCAGGTCGACGCGCGCGGCGACGTGACCGGCGAGCTCGACGAGATCGCGCCGACGCCGGGCGCCGACCTGAAGCTCGCCCTCGACCTGGAGGCTCAGCGGCTGACCGAGGACGCGCTGCTGGCGGGCATCGACCGGGCCCGCCGGGTCTACGACCGCGACACCGGCCCCGGCCGGGGCGGCACCTTCCGAGCCCCCGCGGGCGCGGCGGTCGTGCTGGATCCCAACAACGGCGAGGTTCGCGCGCTCGCCTCCTTTCCCACCTTCGAGCCGGAGCAGTTCGTGGGCGGCGTGGGCCGGTCCTACTGGTCATGGCTGCAGGACCGCGGGAGCTCCTTCCCGCTCATCAACCGGGCCATCCAGTCCAGCCATCCGCCGGGCTCGGTGTTCAAGGTCGTGTCGGCCGCGGCGGCCCTGCACGAGGGCTTCATGACCCCAACCAGCCAGCTGCCCTGCCCGGCTCGCTGGGAATGGGCCGGGACCGTCTATCGCAACTGGAAGTCCTCCGACAGCGGTGCCCTCAACCTGGTCCAGGCCCTCGAGCAGTCCTGCGACACGGTGTTCTACGAGCTGGCCAGAGGCATGTGGACCCAGGAGCAGCAGGAAGGGGCCGCTGGGCAAGGTGGCGGCGGCGGGACGGCTCCTGGTGGGCAGGTCGCCGCCGCGGCCGGCGCGCCGACTGCGGGCCCCTCGGCCCGGGAGCGCCTGAGCGACC
>DASZOD010000364.1:0-2074 GCA_035550935.1 Egibacteraceae bacterium
GACGGCCAGATGGTCGCCCAGGCCGAGCACATCCCGGTGCACCTGGGCTCGATGCCAGCCAGCGTGGCCGCCGCCCTGGATGCCTTCGGGCAGCTCGGTCCCGGCATGCAGGTGGCGCTCAACGACCCCTACGCCGGCGGCACCCACCTTCCCGACCTGACCATCGTTGCCGCGGTCGGCGACGACGACGGCCGCCTGCTGGGCTACGTCGCCAACCGCGCGCACCACGCCGACGTGGGCGGCGCCGCCCCCGGGTCGATGCCGGCCGGCGCCACCGACATCGCCATGGAGGGCCTGCGGGTGCCTCCCACGCTGGTCGCCGACGCCGAGGGCCCGCGCGAGGACGTGGTGGGGCTGATCGCCGCCAACTCGCGCACCCCCCGCGAGCGCCGCGGGGACCTGCGGGCGCAGTTCGCCGCCAACCACGTCGGGAGCCGGCGGCTGCGGGAGCTGGCCGGGCGTCTGGGACGCCGCGGGCTGCACCAGGCCATGGCGGCGGTCTGCGACTACAGCGACCGGCGGGTGCGCGCGGCGGTCGCGGGCATCCCCGACGGCCGCTACCAGTTCTGTGACCAGCTGGAGGTGTTCGACGGGGTGACCATCGCGGTGACCGTGACCGTCGACGGGGAGCGGGTCGTCACCGACTTCGCCGGCACCGACCCCCAGGTCGCCGCCAACGTCAACGCGGTGTTCGCGGTGACGCTGTCGTCGGCGATGTTCGTGTTCCGGATGCTGACCGACCCCGAGGCGCCGCCGAACGCCGGCTGCTACCGGGCGCTGACGGTGCGCGCGCCTGAGGGCAGCGTCGTGCACGCCACCTTCCCGGCGCCGACCGCCGCGGGCAACGTCGAGACCAGCCAGCGCATCGTCGACGTGCTGCTGGGAGCGTTCGCCCGGTCACTGCCCGACCGGGTGCCCGCCGCCAGCCAGGGGACCATGAACAACGTCCTCATCGGGGCCAGCCCGAGCGCGCCGGGCGGCTCGGCGCCCGAGGGGCGGGCGTTCAGCTACTACGAGACGCTGGGCGGCGGCGAGGGCGCCACCCCGCAGCGCCCGGGCATGTCCGGCGTGCACACCGGCATGACCAACACCCGCAACACGCCCGCCGAGGCCGTCGAGCTGTCCTACCCGCTGCGGGTGTGGCGTTACGAGCTGCGCCGAGGATCGGGCGGGGCCGGCCGCCATCCCGGTGGCGACGGGCTGGTGCGCGAGATCGAGGCCCTGGCCGACTGCACCCTGACCCTGCAGGCCGAGCGGCGCGCCCGCGGTCCGTGGGGCCTGGCCGGCGGCGGCGACGGCGCCCCAGGCCGCGACACGGTGATCCGGGCCGACGGCTCCGAGCAGCGTCTCGACGCCAAGGGCACCTGGCCGTTGCGCCGCGGCGACCGGGTGCGGGTGGAGACGCCCGGCGGCGGCGGCTGGGGCGACGCCTAGTTGGATCCCCACCCGCCCGGCGCCCTACGAAGGTCACCTGGCCAGTCCCGTCGTCGGCGCCCGCCTCCGCCGCGCGACCAGGTGATCCCTTCCGCACGCGGCGCCGGCCGGTCGGTCAGCGAGGCGCTGGCCGGCGAGCGCCGGCTGCGGTGACCCTGATCTACGCCGACACGAGCGCGATCGTCTCGGCGTACCTCCCCGACGAGGTTGAGCACGAGGCGTTGCGGGCGCTGCTGCTCGAGGGCGCGAGCCCCTCGTCGTCGCCACCCGCGTCAGAAGCCAGGCCGCAGCGGCGGCAGAGCTCGGCTTGGCCCGGGCCTGATCGGACCGCCCAGCCGGACGACCGGGGCCCCGGCCGGGCCACCAGCCATGGGCTACCGTGAGCGGGCATCCGGGCGACGACCCCCGGCGAGCTGGGGCAAAGGACGGGTCAGCGTGGCCCACGACGACGGCTTCGGGCCGCCGCTGCGCGGCGGCGGGCGCAGCGCGGGCTCCGCGCCCGTGCGCGAGCGTGGCCGCCCCGACCAGGCCGGGTTCGGGCCGCCGCTGCGGGGTCGCCGGAGCCTGCTGCCACGGCTGGGGCGACGCCTAGTTGGATCCCCACCCGCCCGGCGCCCTACGAAGGTCACCTGGCCAGTCC
>DASZOD010000365.1:0-26189 GCA_035550935.1 Egibacteraceae bacterium
GGGGTGGGAGGCGTGGCTCAGGCGCGGGCGAACTGGGTGCGGTAGAGCTCGGCGTACAGGCCTCCGGCGGCCACCAGTTCGTCGTGCGTGCCCCGCTGGACGATGCGGCCGGCCGCCATGACGAGAATGAGGTCGGCGTTGCGCACGGTCGACAGGCGATGGGCGATGACCAGGGAGGTCCGCCCGGCAAGCGCGCTGACCAGAGCGGACTGGACGGCCTGTTCGGCTTCGCTGTCCAGGTGGCTGGTTGCCTCGTCGAGGACGACGATGGCGGGGTCCTTCAGCAGCACCCGGGCGATGGCCAGGCGCTGCTTCTCCCCGCCCGACAGGCGGTAGCCGCGCTCGCCGACGACGGTGTGGTAGCCGTCGGGCAGCGCGGCGACGACATCGTCGATCTGGGCCGCCCGGCAGGCGGCCTTCAGCTGCGCGTCGGTCGCGTCGGGCCGCGCATAGCGCAGGTTGGCAGCGACGGTGTCGTGGAACAGGTGGGGATCCTGGCTGACGACGCCGACCGCGGCGGCCAGCGACGACAGCGTGATGCAGCGCACGTCGTGGTCGTCGATGCGCACCGCCCCTGCGGACACGTCGTAGAGCCGGGCCACGAGGTTGCAGATGCTGGTCTTGCCCGCACCCGAGGGGCCGACCAGGGCGACGGTCTGCCCGGGGCGGGCAACGAAACTGACGTCGTGCAGGACCGGCGTGCCCGCCGCTGCGTCCGACCGTTCGGGCCGGTGCCGCTCCAGGGAGGGGGTCAGGGAGTCGACCGGCGACGGGTAGGCGAACGACACGTGGTGGAAGACGACCTCCCCGCGCGGGTGGGCCAGCTCGACTGCGCCCGGGCGGTCGGCGATGGGATGGTCCAGGTCGAGGATCTCGAAGACCCGTTCGAAGCTGACGAACGCGGTCAGCACCTCGACCGGCGCGTTCGTCAACGCTGCCAGGGGCGCGTAGGCGCGTTCGACGAGCAGCGCGAAGGCGACCACATCGCCGACGGTGAAGCTGCCGGTCAGCACCCCCCGACCGCCCAGCCAGTACACCGCCGCGGTCCCGATCGCGCCCATCAGCGCCAGGGTCACGAAGAACAGCCGGCCCACCACGGCGCTGCGGACGCCGATGTGGGCGACGGCTTGGGCGCTGTGGGAGAACCCGTCCGTCTCCCGCCGCGGGTCACCGAAGAGCTTGACCAGCAACGCGCCGGCGACGTTGAAGCGCTCGGTCATGACGGTGTTCATCTCGGCGTTGACCGTCATGGCCTGGCGGGTCAGCTCCCGCAGGTTGCGGCCCACGCCCTTGGCTACCGCCACGAACAGCGGCAGCACCGACAGCACCAGCAGGGTCATGGGCCAGTCGATGGCGAACATGTAGCCGACGGCCGCGACCACCTGCACGACGTTGGCGGTGAGGTTCCCGAAGGTCCCCGTCAGCGCCCGCTGGGCGCCCACCACGTCGTTGTTGAGCCGGCTGATCAGCGCGCCGGTCTGGGTGCGGGTGAAGAAGGCCAGGGGCATGCGCTGGACGTGGTCGAAGAGCGCTCGGCGGAGGTCGAAGAGGAGCTGTTCGCCGACCCACGACGACAGGTAGCGCTGCCACAGCGACAGCCCCGCGTGGGCGACAGCGACGGCCAGGGCGGCCAGCGCAAGCAGGTTGAGCGTGCCCAGCGTGCCCGGGCCCGGGCGCGAGACCGCGTCGATCATGCCCTTGAAGATGGCGGCAGGCACGACCGTCACCGCCGCGGCGGCAGCGATGACGAGCAGGAGCAACAGGAGCCTTGGCAGGTACGGGCGAGCGAACCGCCGCCACACCCGCAGGGCCAACCCCTTGGGCAGGCGGCGCCCGGGGGGCAACTCGACGCCGCGGCGCACCCAGCCGGTGCCAGGCAGCAGCCCGCGGCTCATTCCCGAGCCCATGCCGGGCAGCCCCATGCTCACGAGGCAAGCATGGCACGCCGCCGCCGTTGCGCTGGCCGCGGGAGCTCCCCGCCCGGGTACGCTCAAGGTCCAATGGACCTCGCCGTCGTCCACGGGCTGTGGCTGGGCCTGACCATCGTCGTCAGCTGGCTGGTCATCTGCTTGTGGGCGTTGGGCTTGCGCGTCATCGGCCCCCGGGGCGACACGCCGACGTTCTGGCGGGCGGTGGCGCTGGCGCAGACCCTGCTGGCGGTGCAGCTGCTCGTGGGCGCGATCCTGTTGGCGTTGCGGCGCTGGCCCGGCCCCGACGACGGTGGCGCCGCCGACCTGCTGTTCCACCTCGCCTACGGCGCGGCATTCCCGCTGGTGGTCCTGGTGGTGGCGCACGCGTGGGCCCGGGCCGGCCGTTACCATCCCCATGCCCTGTTCGCGTTCGCCGGGTTGGTCAACTTCGGGCTGACCCTGCGCGCCTGGCAGGTCGGGATCCTGGGCGTCTAGAGCGGTGGGAGGCCACGTTGGGCGACGGCGACCACCCCGGCCCCACCGACCTCCGGCTGAGCGACGGCATCACCCGGCTGGGTGAGGACGTCCGAGGCGCGCAGCTGATTCGGGCGCTGGCGTCGCGCTGCGATCAGCTCCCCAGCCGCCAGCGACCGCTCCGCCGACGCCGCCTGCCCAGCGCCATGGGCGCGGGCGCGACCAGCGGTGTAGCGTCAAGGTCGGAAAGGGCCGGGCCGCCGCGCTCGGGACCCGGACCGCGTGAGGGGGACTGTGGCCACCTGGACCCAACCGTGGCGCCTGCAGCGCCTGCTCGCGCTGCTGCTGGCGTTGGTTGGCGTCCCGGCCGCGATGGGGGTCGGGGCGTTCGTCCAGGACCAGCCGATCCGGGCCGGCGAGCGCGCGCCGCGCACGGTCATCGCCCCCGACCTGCTGCGGGTCGTCGACGGGGAGGCCACCCAGCAGGCTCGCCGCGAGGCGGCCGAGGAGATCCCCCCGGTGCTGGTCGACGACGGCGGGGCGAAGGCCGCCATCGTGCGCGACGTCCGCGACGCGTTCGCGGCCGCGGCGGACGCCCGCCGGGCCGGTCCCGACGGGCAGGTCCCCACCCCCGCCGAGCAGATCATCGCCCTCGACGAACCCTTGAGCATGCTCGGCCCGCAGGGCCTGCGCCTGCTGGTCGCCCTCGGCGACGCGCAGCTGCAGCAGGTGAGCACCGAGGCGGTGGCGGTGGCCCAGCAGCTGGCCCGCCTGCGCATCCCCGAAGACGGGGTGCCGGCGGTGGCCGACCGTCAGCTGCCCGCCGAGCTGGCCGTTCACGCCTTGCCGCCCGACGTCGCCGAGCTGGTGGTCGAGCCGGTGGTGCGCGCGGCCCTGCGTCCCACCGTGCGGGTGGACCAGGCGGCCACCGACGCCGCCCGCCGGCACGCCGCCGGGGAGGTGGCCGAGGTCGTGCGCTCCTACCCGCGCGGCACCGCGATCGTCAGCGCCGGGGAGGTCGTCGACGAGATCCAGTTCGCCGCCTTACGCCAGCGCGGCCTGCAGGGGTCCGAGCCCTGGCCGGTCCTGCCTCGGGCTTTCGCTCTGGCCGTGGTGCTGGTCGTGGCGGTCTGCGCCTACCTGCGTGTGTACCGCACCCGGGTCTGGAGGTCGGGCGGCCGGCTCCTGCTGCTGTCGTGCCTGTTCCTGCTGTTCGCGCTGGTCGTCGAGGCGGTGACGATGCTGGCGCCGAACTGGGGCTCCAGCCGGCTGTACGTCATCCCTGCCGGCGCGGTGGCGATGCTGGCCACGATCCTGCTGGACCCGCCCGTGGGCGTGCTGGTGACGATCCCCGTCACCGCGCTGGTGGCCTTCTCGGCTCCCGGCGAACCGGGGGTGGTGGCCTTCGCGGCGGTCGCCTCGCTGATCAGCGTGCCGTTCGTCTCGCGGCTGTCGGCGCGCGGGGACCTGCGCCGCGCCGCCTGGCAGTCGACCCTGTGCTACGGGGCTCTGGCCGCCGCCTTCGCCGGCGTGTTCGGCGACCTGGACTCGGTCGGGCTGGCGCTGCTGGCGGGCCTACTGAACGGCATCGCCACAGCGGTGATCGTCAACGGACTCCTGCCGTTCCTGGAGTCGCTGTTCGGGATCGCGACGGCCACGAGCCTGCTCGACCTCGCCGACCGCAACCACCCGCTGCTGCGTGAACTCGAGCAGAAGGCGCTGGGCAGTTACAACCACTCCATCACGGTGTCGACCATGGTCGAGCGGGCGGCCCGGGCCATCGGCGCCGACGCCCTCCTGGTCAGCGTGGCAGCCCTCTACCACGACATCGGCAAGGTGCGCCGGCCCCTGTTCTTCGTCGAGAACCAGTTCGGGGATGCCAACCCCCACGACGACCTGGAGCCCCGGGTCTCGGCGGTCATCATCCAGGAGCACGTCACCGACGGGATCGAGATGGGCCGCGTCTTTCGGCTGCCGCCCGAGGTCGTGGACGGCATCGCGACCCACCACGGCACGACGCTCGTCAGCTACTTCCACCGCAAGGCGCTCGACGCCGCAACCCGCTCCGACGAGGTCGACGAGGACCACTTCCGCTACAAGGGGCGCAAGCCGTCGACCAAGGAGCTGGCGATCCTCATGCTGGCCGACTGCTGCGAGAGCGCCAGCCGCGCGAGCGCGCTGGAGAACCGCAACCTGAAGCGCCAGGACCTCGAAGCGATCGTCCGGCGCCTGGTGGCCGACCGGGCCGAAGACGGCCAGCTCGACGAGTCGGCGCTGACGTTCCGCGAGCTCAACACCGTCATCGAGTCGTTCATCGAGACCCTGGTGGGCGTCTACCACCCGCGCATCGGCTATCCGCAGCCGCTGGGGCCCGCCACGGGGGGGTCTGTCGGGCCCCTGGCGCCGGCGCAGGAGACGCAGCTGCAAGAGGCCGCGCTGGGGGAGGCCGGGGGCGCGGCCCCCCGGCGTCGGCGGGGATCGGCGAGAGCGGAGCCGCGGCGGTAGCGGTCGCATGATCCCCGGTCCGGGAGGCCGCCGGCCGGGACACAGCAGCCCTCGCCACGCCACGCTTCGGTCCCTTCACGCAGGGCGACGGCGGCGATGAAAAGGGCGACCAGCGGGTCGGCCCACGACCAGCCGAGGGTGGCGTTTGCCACCAAACCTCCCAGCAGCACCGCCGACAGCCACGCGCACAGCAGCGTCTGGGTGGAGTCGGCGACGACCGTCGCAGAGCCCAACTCTTGACCGGTCCGCCGCTTGACCCACGCCAGCAGCGGCATGACGACGAGCGAGGCGACCGCCAGAGCGATGCCCAGCGGGCTGGGTTCGGCCTCGGGCGTCCCCAGCAGGCTGCGCAGCGCGTCGAAGGTCACGTAGACGGCGAGCGCGAAAAAGCAGGCACCGATCAGTTTGAGCGCTCGCCGCTCCCGTTGCTCGGGCACCGCGGCGTGGAACTGCCACACCACCACCAGCGCGCTGGACACCTCCAGCAGCGAGTCCAGCCCGAAGGCGATGAGCGCCGCCGACGACGCCAGCGCGCCGGCGGCGATCGCGACCCCGCTCTCCGCCAGGTTGTAGCCCGCCGTGGCATACGCCAGCAGCAGGGCGCGCCGCTGTAGGCGTGCCCTTCGCTGCGGCGGCGGCAGGGTGCTCCAAGGGGCTGCTCGCGCGCCCACCGGCTTGCGTCGACGCCGGGACGCCGGCCCGGGCTACTCGGTGATGGTCGGCTCCTGCCGCCCCGAGGGCCCCAGCGCCTGGGCCGTGCCCGGTTCCTGCTGCACGGGACGGTCGGTGACCTTCACCACGCCTCCCGACGGGTACAGCAGCGACTCGTGGCCGTCGTCCCACACCACCTGCAGCTCGAGCGGTTGCTCGTTGATGACCGCGGTCACCCGCCCCCGGCGTACCTGTCCGCCGACCTGGCGGCTCTTCACCTGGATCTCGTCGCCGGCCTTTACCTCCATCGGCCTACCCTCCTGCTGGGTGGAACTCGCCTGCGCCGAACCTACCCCGCCGTACCGGCACCCTACGCCGCAAACGCGCCGGCCGTGAAGGCCGCATAGCCTGCAGGGCGTGGAGCTTGCTTGGCGGGGAGATCGTGCCGACGAGACCCTGTCTCCTGCCGCCTTGGCGGACGGCACTGCCGTGGCCGCCATTGTTGGCTGACGTACACCGGCACGCCACCGTTCTCGGCGCCCCTGGCCCACAGCCCGTCGGGCGAGCTAGTCGGGCAGGCGGAAGTCCAGGTCGGCGGGGATGTCGGCGACGTCCATCTGGGCCTTCTGCAGGCGGCCGGCGTAGTCCCAGTTCATGGCCTGCCAGCGGGTGAACTGGTCCAGTACCCACATCCCTGACAGGCGGCCGCCGTTGCCGGAGCGGCCGTTGCCGCCGAACGGCAGGTGCGCCTCGGCGCCCGCGGTGGAGTTGTTGACGCTGACCATTCCGGCGCCCACGCGTTCGCGGAAGCGCAGGGCGTGCAGCGCGCTGGTGGTGTAGATCGACGCCGATAGCCCGTAGCCGTGGCCGTTGGCCAGCTCGACGGCCTCGTCGAAGTCGTCGAACGTGGCCACGCCCACGATCGGCCCGAAGGTCTCGGTGCGATACAGCTCGTCTTTGGCGGTGACGCCGTCGACGATGGTGGGGTGGCAGTACAGCCCGGCGGCCGGGTCGCCGACGAAGCCCGCGCGCGGGTTGTCGGCGGTGATGCGCCCGGTGCCGCCGGAGCCCAGCACGCGGTGGTGGCCCTCGACCAGGTCCAGCCAGCCCAGGAAGCGGTCGCAGAAGCGGGCGTTCATCATCGGCCCGTACAGCACCGCCTGCATGGGGTCGCCGACCGGGGCGGCGGCGGTGGCGGCGGCGAAGCGGGCCAGGAAGTCGTCGTGCACCGACCGCTGCACGATCACCGTGCCCAGCGAGGTGCAGCGCTGCCCGGCGGTGCCGAAGCCGCTGAACAACGCGCCCTGCACGGCCAGGTCCAGGTCGGCGTCGGCCATCACCACCAGGGGGTTGTTGCCGCCCAGCTCCAGACAGGGCGACTGCAGGTGACGCCCGCACAGCTCGCCGATGCGCCGCCCCACCGCGGTGGAGCCGGTGAACCCGACCTTGTCGACCAGCCCGGCCTCCAGCGCCAGCGACAGCCCCTCGAAGGCGGTCGGCCCGTCGGCCAGCACCAGGTTGACGGTGCCCGCGGGCAGGCCGGCGTGCGCCAGCAGCTGGGTCAGGGCCTCGGCGGCGGCCGGGGCGTACTCGGCTGGCTTCCACACCACGGTGTTGCCGCACAGCAGCGCCGGCACCACATACCACGAGGGCACCGCGACCGGGAAGTTGCCGGCGGTGATGACCGCCGCGACCCCCACGGGGGTGCGGAAGGTGAACAGCTGCTTGTCGGGCATCTCGCTGGGCACGGTCTGGCCGTACAGCCGTCTGCCCTCGCCCAGAAAGAAGCTGCAGGTGTCGACGATCTCCTGGACCTCGCCCAGCGCCTCGGCGTAGGGCTTGCCGATCTCGCGGGTCACCAGCCGCGCCAGGGCGGGCTTGTTGGCTTCGACCAGCCGGCCCAGCTGCTGGATGGCGCGGCCGCGAACCGGCGCGGGCACCGCCGCCCAGGCCGGCTGGGCCGCCCGCGCCGCCCGGCAGGCGTCGACGAAGGTGGTGGCGTCGCCCAGCAGCGCCTCGGCCACGGTCTCGTCCAGGCGGGCGGGGTTGGCGATCCGTGCCCGCCCGGCGGGCCCGTCGGCGCGGGCCTGGCCGGCCACGATCGAGGCCACGGTGCGCATGGCGGTCTCCTTGTCAGGGCTGCAGCCGGCCCAGCACCCGATCCAGCGCCGCGCAGGCCAGAGCCAGCTCGTCTTCGCTGATGGTCAGCGCCGGGCGGAAGCGCAGCGCCCGCCGGCCGCCGGGCAGCGCCAGCACCCGCTCGTCGTCGCGCAGCCCGGCCACCACCCGGTCGCGCAGTCCGGCGCTGGGCAGGTCGACCGCGCACATCAGCCCCCGGCCGCGCACGTTGCTGACCAGGCCGGGGTGGGCGCCGGCGACGTCGAGCAGGCCGTCCACCAGCCGCTTGCCCAGCGTGGCCGCCCGCTCGATCAGCCCCTCGCGCTCGACGACCTGCAGGATGCGCCGGGCACGGACCATGTCGGTGAGGTTGCCGCCCCAGGTCGAGTTCAGCCGCGACGACACGGCGAACACGTTGTCGGCAACCTCGTCGACCTTGCCGCCTGCCATGATCCCGCAGACCTGAAGCTTCTTGCCGAAGGCGACGACGTCAGGCTCGATCCCGAGCTGCTGGTAGGCCCACGGCGTGCCGGTGGTCCCCCCGCCGGTCTGGACCTCGTCGAGCACGAGCAGCGCGTCGTGCTGCCGGCACAGGGCCTGCATGGCCTGGAGGAACTCGCCGCGCAGGTGGTTGTCGCCGCTCTCGCCCTGGATGGGCT
This sequence comes from Egibacteraceae bacterium, assembly GCA_035550935.1. Classification (GTDB taxonomy): domain Bacteria; phylum Actinomycetota; class Nitriliruptoria; order Euzebyales; family Egibacteraceae; genus DASZOD01. The sequence goes on from DASZOD010000365.1 coordinate 8,318, forward strand.
CGGCCAGGAAGCAGGCGATGTCGTTGCGATGGGCGGCGAAGGCGGCGCGGGCCTGGGCCAGGGCGCGCTCCTCGGCGGCTTGCACCTGGGCGCGGTGCTGCTCCAGGGGGAAGACCACCGCCGGCACGTCGATGCGGGGCCAGTCGAACGTCGGGAAGCGCTCGGTCTTGACCGGATCGGTGTTGGTCACCGACAGGGTGTAGCCGCCGCGGCCGTGGAACGCCTGGGTCAGGTGCAGCACCTGGGTGCCCAGCTCGGGGTGTCGCCCGTGGGCGACGTTGTGGCGGCTCTTCCAGTCGAACGCGGTCTTCAGCGCGTTCTCGACGGCCGCCGCGCCGCCCTCGACGAAGAACAGGTGCGGCAGGGCGGGGTCGCCCAGCACCTGCGCGAAGGTCTCGACGAACTCGGCGAGCTCGGTGCTGTAGACGTCGGAGTTGCTGGGCTTGTTCACCGCCACGCGCGCCAGCTCGCCCAGGAACCGTCGGTCGTCGGCCAGCGCGGGATGGTTGATGCCCAGCGGCGCCGAGGCGTAGAACGTGAACAGGTCCAGGTAGCGACTGCCGTCGCGGGCGTCGACGAGCCATGAGCCGCGGCTGGCAGCGGTGTCGAGCACGAACTCGTAGCCGTCCACGAGCAGGTGGCGGCGCAGGATCTCGTGGACGTCGGCGGCGGCGACCATGGCACTCCTGGCGTTCCTCGTGCACGAGTTGTACCAGGCTTGGGCCCCGACCGGGCCGACGCCGCCAGGCCGGGCGCCGCAGGCGCTAGCTGCGTTCCGCAGCTATTGAGCCGCCGTCGGTCCGGTGCGATCCTGCGCCTGCAGGCGACGCCGCGTCCCGCCAAGGCGGGCACAGCGACGACTGGCGAGGGCAACTGCCCAATGCTTGGGGGGTGGGACCGTGAGGCGCCGTTTGCTTGCGTTGACCCTGGGGTTGCCGCTGGCTGCGTCCGCCCTGCTGGGCGCCGGGTCGGCGGATGCTCCCGAGCCGCCCGCTGTGGACGCCGCCGTGCAGGTGACGCGCACCCCGACGGTGCGGGCCCATGCCGTCCCCGCGCTGGCGGTGCACCCCGACGACCCGCAGGTGCTGGCGATCGGCGAGGGCGAGGCCTATGGCGGGCGCTGCGCGCTGCACGTCTCGACGGACGCCGGGCTGAGCTGGAGCGCCACGCCCATCCCCCAGGCGCCCGAGTGGCCGGGCTGCGTGTACGCCAACTTCGGTCCGGTGGTCGACGTCGCCTTCGGACCGGACGGGACCCTGTACTACGCCTACAGCGGCTTCGACCCGGCCACCTACCATCAGCGGATGTTCCTGGCGCGCTCCGGCGACCTGGGAGCCACCTTCGACACCACCATGCTGCCGTGGGTGGAGCCTGACCTGGAGGGCGGCCAGTTCGGCGCCGACGCGCTGCCTTCGGTGGTGGTGGACCCGGACCGGCCCGAGCGCGTCTTCGTCGGATGGATGTCGAACAACGGCACCTGGAACCTGTCAGAGCAGGCGCTGGAAGGCCAGGAGTACTTCTACGACATCGAAAGCCGGCCCTACGTGGCGGTGTCCGAGGACAGCGGGAGAAGCTTCTCCGACCCGGTGGACGTGGCAGGCGACGTCGAAGGCTGGATGAGCGAGCCGCACCTGGCCGTGGGCGGCGACGGAGCGCTGCTGGTCTTCTTCGGCGAGAACACCAAACCGGCGAAGGAGGCACCGGAGGGGACGCTGGCATCGCCCGCGCACCTGTACCTTGCGGTCTCGCGCGACGGTGGGCGGACCTTCGCCCAGCAGGCGATCTTCACCCGCGACCCCAAGGAGGAGGACTGGCTGAGCGCGCCGGCCCCGGCGGTCGACCGCGACACCGGACACGTGTACGTGGCGTGGGAGGAGACCGGCGCGGGCGCTCCCTTCGTGGCCTTCATGCGCTCGGTCGACGGCGGTCGAAGCTGGAGCGACCCGGTGGCGGTCAACGACGCCCAGCCGCAGCGGGAGTGGAGCTTCAACGAGTTCTTCCCCTCCCTGGACGTCGCTTCCGACGGCCGTATCGACGTCGCCTGGTACGACTGGCGCAACGACGTCACGTTCAGCGAGGGGGCCGAGGAAAACCGGCTGCAGGACGTGTACTACTCGTACTCCAGCGACGGGGGCCAGACCTGGGCGGCGAACCTGAAGGTGAACGACCGTGCGATCGACCGCAGCCTGGGGGTCGCCCAGGAGTACGGCGTCAAGGGACCGATCGGCCTCGCGTCCGCCACCGGCCTGGCCTACGTCGCCTGGGACGACACGAGGAACAGCAGCGACCAGACCCACAGCCAGGACGTCTACTTCACCCGGGTCCGCTTCTCCAGCCCCGCTGGGGTGTTCCAGCCGACCGCCGACGACGGCAGGGCTCTGCTGTGGGCCGGCATGGGTGCGGGGACGGCGCTGGCCGTGGGCGGGCTGATCCTGGTGCTGGGCACGCGCGCCGTGGGGCGCCGGCAGCCCGAGACGACGGCCGAGCCGGCGGGCTCCCCGGTGTCTCGGGCCTGACCCGGCACCCGCCTGCTGTGGCCCGCCGCCGGGCATGTCCTGCTGCCGGGAACGGACCCGGAAGGCCTCCGTCACCGCGTCGATCACCTGCTGCGCCTTGGCCAGTGCGCTGGGCAGCGTCCTCCTCGCCGAAGGCGTCCGCGGGAAGCCCGCCGGGCAGCGCATCGGGACAGCGAGTGGGGATGTAGAAGACGTCAAGCCCAGCAACGTCTTCTTGGCCCGAGTGCCAACCTGGGTCGAGGGACGCCACCGCTGGGGGAGTTCTGCCACCGAGGGGGCGCTGGCCGTCGGCTGATCGGCCCGGGGCTCGGCGACCTGCTCGACCGCGAGGCCGGCGTGGGACAGGCAGCCGCGTCAGCGCTCGGGCGTCTCGCCGCTCGGCGCCGGGGCGTAGGACCAGTCGGGGCGCTTGCGCTCGTAGTCGGGGTCCAGCACCACCTCGCCGGTGTCCTCGTCGATGCGGTCGATCTTGGGCACCGCCACCGCAACCGCAGCCGGGGAGGGGCTGCCGACGCGGGCGGCGAACTCGTCGGCGAAGGTATCGAGGGTGCTGCGCACCAGCAGTGCCGCCCCGACCGGCAGGTAGCAGCGGTTCTGGTCGGTGACCGTCTCGGTGCGCTTGCGGATCTCCTCGATGTCGGCACCGGTCCCCTCGCCGCGCACGAGCTTGTCCAGACGCTCGAAGATCTCGCCGGTGCCGAGCTTGCAGGCCAGGCACTGGCCGCACGACTCCACCGCCAGGAAGCGTGCCAGCGTCGCGGCCACCTGCACCATGCAACGCTGCGTCGAGTACACCACGAACCCACCGCTGCCCAGGCCGGTGCCGGCCTCTTTGAACGAGTCGAAGTCCATCGGCAGGTCGAACAGGTCGGGGGTGATGACGGTGTTCGACGTGCCGCTGTAGACGGCCTTGACGTCGCGGGCGCCGGCGATGTCCTCCAGCAGGGTGCGCAGCGGCGTGCCCAGCGGCAGCTCGTAGACCCCGGGACTGTCGACGTCGCCGATGACGGTGAACACCATCGTCCCCGGCGCCTCGGCGGTGCCGCGCTGGCGGAACCAGTCGGCACCCCGGGCGAGGATGTGGCCGACGTGCGACAGCGTCTCGACGTTGTTGACCGCGGTCGGGTTGGGCGACTGCATGGTGGCGAACAGGCCCTGCATGTACGGCGGCAGGATGCGGGGCAGCGGCAGCTTGCCCTCGATGACCTCGAGCATGGCCTTTTCCTCGCCGTACAGGTACTCGTCGGGCCCCAGCACCACCCGCACGTCGTCGGCGCGGGCCCAGCCGGCGGCGGCCATGGCCGCGCGCGCGTCCATGACCCGCTCAGCCTCGTGGGTGAAGCGCTCCTTGATGCCGATGAACGCCTCCCGGGGACCCAGGGCGCGCATCGCGATCAGCAGCCCTTCGAGCAGCTGGAAGGGGTTGCGGGCCATGAGCACCCGGTCCTTGTAGGTGCCCGGCTCCCCCTCGGCCGCGTTGCAGACGACGTACAGGGGCAGCTCGTCCCCGGCGGCCTGCAGCACCGAACGCCACTTCACACCGGTGGGGAAGCCCGCCCCTCCCCTGCCCCGCAGGCCCGAGCGCGCCACCTCTTCGACCACCTCGGCCGGGTCGAGCTCGAGCGCCCGGCGCAGGCCCGCGCCTCCGCCGGCGGCGACGTAGTCGTCCAGCGAGGCGACGGGCTCCTCGGGTAGCAGCGATCTGTCGGTGACCTGGTCGACCATGTCGGCGCATGCCTTTCGGTAGCAACCGGGGGGACGTGATCCTCCCCGCCATCGTGACGGGGCTACGTCGACTGTGCCACGACCGCTTCTTGGGGCCGCAGGCGCAGGGTGGCGGCCAGCGGTTCGGGTCGGTCCTCCTGCCCGGCGGTGGCGAACGCGAGCCGCCACCGCCCGGTGGGCAGCTCGACGGCCGCCTCGTCGTGGGTGCAGTTGGCGGCCACCAGAACCCGCCCGCGGCGATAGGCGACCACGCCGCCCGCCTCGTCCACCCACTGCACCGGTTCGGTGTGCAGGTCCGGGGTCTCGCGGCGCAGGCGGATGAGCCGACGGTAGCGCCGCAGCGTCGAGGAGGGGTCCGCCCGCTGCACGGCCACCGTGTCGGCGTCGGTGCGGTCGCCGAACGGCAGCCAGGGCCGTCCGGCGGTGGTGAAGCCCAGCCCGGGTCCGGGCGACCACAGCATCGGCGTGCGCGCGCCGTCGCGGCTGCTGCCCCCCGCGTCGTCTCGCACGCCCGCGGGGTCCCGAGCGTCCTCGCGGGCGATCCGCGCGTCCGCCAGGCCCAGCTCCTCTCCCTGGTAGACGAACGGCACTCCGGGCAGCCCCATGAGCAAGGTGGCGTGCGCCAGGGCCCGCGCCCGGCCCAGCGCACCGCCGCCGAAGCGGGTCACCGCGCGCGGGCGGTCGTGGCTGCTCTGCACCCAGGCGAGGCTGCTGTCGGGGGCCGCGACGGTCGCGGCCTCCAGGACCTCGCGCACGGCGACCGGATCCCAGTCCATGTGCAGCGGCCGGAACCAGAACGCCAGGTGCAGCCCGTCCTGGTCGACGACGTAGCGGGCGAGGTCGGGGGCCTCCAGGACGTAGGCCTCGCCCAGCAGCAGTCCGCCGTAGGGGTCGACCACCTTGCGCCAGCGCCGGTAGATGTCCAGCACCCCCGGCTGGTTGACGTCGTAGAGGTGCTGCTGGGAGCGGTAGGCCGCCGACATGCCCGCCATCAGGGCGGCCTGCTCGTGGCGCGCCGGAGGGTTGTCGGGCAGGTCGGGATGCTTGACGAGCGCGTGGGCGACGTCCACGCGGAAGCCGTCCACCCCCCGGTCCAGCCAGAAGCGCAGGATGTCGTCGAACTCGTCGGCCACCGCGTGGTTCGCCCAGTTCAGGTCGGGCTGCCCGGGCAGGAACAGGTGCAGCCACCACTGCCCGGTGCGCTCGTCGAAGCTCCAGGCCGGGCCGCCGAAGTGGCTGCGCCAGTTGTTGGGCGGGCCGCCGCCGGCTGCGGGGTCCCTCCAGATGTAGTAGTCGCGGTAGGGGTTGTCCCGCGCCGATCGGGCCTGGCGGAACCAGGGATGCTCCCAGGACGTGTGGTTGGGCACCAGGTCGATCAACAGCCGCAGACCCAGGGCGTGGGCGCGCTCGACCAGCGCGTCGACGGCGGCCAGCGTGCCGTAGCGCGGGTCGACGTCGCAGTAGTCGGCGACGTCGTAGCCGTGGTCCAGCATCGGTGAGGGGTAGAAGGGCGTGACCCACAGCAGGTCGACCCCGAGCCACGCGAGATAGTCCAACTTGCCGTACAGCCCCCACAGGTCGCCGACGCCGTCGCCGTCGGCGTCGGCGAACGACCGCAGGTAGACCTCGTAGCCCACCGAGCCCCGCCACCAGGCTGCCTGGCGGCCGGTCGTCTGCTCGCGGGCAGGGGCGGCGCGATCCGCGCCGGTCACGGCCCGGCCGGCTCGTCGTCGTCGGTCCAGGCCACGCAGCCGGTGTCGGCCCACGACTGCAGGTCGTCGTGGTCGGGCACGACCCTGACGGTCAGCCCGTACTCCCCGGCGGCGCCGCAGGTGAAGCTGCCGCGGTACTCGTAGCGGTCGCCGCCGACCTCCCCGGCGGCGGCCAGGGGCTGGACCAGTGGATGGCGCAACGCGCCGTCGGCGGCGACCGCTCCGTGCAGCAGCTCGACGCTGACGTCGCGCGGCGACAGCTCGCCGAGCTCGACGAGCACCCGCACGTCGCGACGCTCGCCGATCTGTGCCACCGCCTGGTCGCCGTCGACCCGGCGCACGCCCACCCGGTCCCACGCCCGCCGCAGCTGCGCCAGCCAGGCGGCCAGCTCACGGGCGCGGCGGTGATCGTCGGCGGTCAGGCGCCGGGCGCGGGTGGCCAGCGGCGTGTACAGCTCGTGGACGTACTCGACGATCATGCGCGTCGCCAGCACGCGCGGTCCCAGCGTGGCCAGCGAGCGGCGGACCCGCGCCAGCCAGCGCCGCGGAAGCGGCCCCTCGACCCGGTCGTAGAACGACGGGACGATCGTGCCCTCCAGCAGCTCGAACAACGAGCGCGCGTCGGCGGTGTCGTGCTGGGCGAGGTCGGGGACGGCGTCGGCGCTGCCGATGGCGAAGCCGTTGGTGCCGTCGTACATCTCGTCCCACCAACCGTCCAGCGTCGAGCAGTGCAGCGCCCCGTTGAGCACCGCCTTCTGGCCCGACGTGCCGGAGGCCTCGTAGGGTCGGCGGGGGTTGTTCAGCCACAGGTCGACGCCCTGGTACAGGACGCCGGCCACGTCCATGTCGTAGTCCTCGACGAACACGATGCGGGTGCGCAGCTCCGGGTCGGCGCTGTAGTGCACGAGTTGGCGGATGAGGTCCTTGCCGAGGTCGTCGCGCGGGTGGGCCTTGCCGGCGAACACCATCTGCACCGGGCGGTCGGTCGACAGCAGCAGCTCCCGCAGGCGGTCTGGCTGGCGCAGCAGCAGCGTGCCGCGCTTGTACTCGGCGAAGCGTCGGGCGAAACCGACCGTCAGCGCGTCGGGGTCGAACACCTCGTCGGTCCAGGCCAGCGACGCGGGGCTCTCGCCGCGGCGCTCGCGCTGGTTGCGGATCCAGCCCCGCACGCGGCTGACCAGCCGCTCCCGAGCCCGCCCCCGCGCGCGCCAGAGCACGTCGTCGGTGATCTCCGACACCCGCCGCCACGCCTGCGGGTTGTGCGCCCAGTCGGGCGCCAGGTGACGGTCGTACACCGCGCTCATCTCAGGCCCGACCCAGGTGGCGGCGTGCACCCCGTTGGTCACGGAGGTGATGGGGATCTCGTCCTCCTCGATGCCCCGCCACAGCCGGGCGAACATCGCCCGCGACACCTGCCCGTGCAGCTCGGACACGCCGTTGGCCGCGGCCGACAGGCGCATGCCCATGACCGCCATGTTGAACACGCCGCCCCCGGGGGTGGGATCGACCTGGCCGACGGCCATGAGCCGGTCCAGGCCGACGCCGGCCTCCTCGGCGAAGGCACCGAAGTAGCTGGCCATGAGCTCTCGGGGGAACACGTCGATGCCGGCGGGCACCGGGGTGTGGGTGGTGAACACCACCGCCGAGCGGGCGCTCTCGACGGCTTCGTCGAACGACAGCTTCTGGTCGACGACGAGGCGTCGGACCCGCTCGAGCTGCAGGAAGCCGGCATGGCCCTCGTTGGAGTGGAACACCTCCGGCGGGTCGGGGGGGATCTCGCCGAGCCGGCGGGCCAGGCCCAGAGCCCGCATCCCGCCGATGCCCAGCACGATCTCCTGGCGCAGGCGGTGCTCGTTGTCGCCGCCGTAGAGCTTGTCGGTGACCGTGCGGTCCTCGGGCGCGTTGACCGGCAGGTCGGTGTCGAGCAGCAGCAGCGGCACCCGGCCGACCTGCGCCTTCCACACCTGGCACTGCACCGCGTTGCCGGCCAGCCTGATCTCCACGGTCGCCGGCGCGCCGCCGGCTTCCAGCCGCGTCAGCGGCAGCGAGTACGGGTTGAGGTCGGGGTAGCGCTCCTGCTGCCAGCCGTCGGCGTCCAGGTACTGGCGGAAGTAGCCCTGTCGGTACAGCAGACCGACCGCCAGCAACTCGAGACCGAGGTCGCTGGCGGCCTTGAGGTGGTCGCCGGCCAGCACGCCCAGGCCCCCGGAGTAGATCTGCAGCGCATGGGTCAGCCCGAACTCGGGGGAGAAGTAGGCGATGCGGGGGGGCGGCGGGCGCTGCGACTGGGCCCAGCGCGGCTTCGTCAGGTAGCGCTGCAGGTCGGCGTGGGTCTCGGCCAGCTGCGACAGGAACGCCGCGTCCTCGGTCAGCGCGGCGGCGCGCGCCGGCGACAGGCGCCCCAGCAGCGCGACGGGGTTGCCGCCGGCCTCCTCCCACACGTCGGGGTCGGCCCAGCGAAACAGCTCCTGGGTCGGCCGGCTCCACGCCCAGCGCAGGTTCATGGCGAGCTCGGCCAGCGGGCGCAGCTCGTCGGCCAGCGACGGCAACACCCGGAAGGTCCGCAGCGCCTTGATCACACGGGCCCTCTCGGTCGGCGGTCCACGCGCCGAAACTTTAACCCCAATGTTTCACCAGCAACAGTTTGCGACCTGCAATCACCGTCAGTGAGCATGCAACTCGGAAGACGGGCTCACCGGCCCAATGAGGGCCGGATGAGCCCCGTCGTGAAGCATTGGGGTTGACGAATCGCCCGCCGGGCGGGGCACATACCGCCGGCGGCGGCAGCCGCTGGCGCAGCGGCTGTGCCCGCCAGCCATGGTTCCCGGCCCTTGCTGGGTAGGGTCTGCGACGGGTGCCGCCGGCCGGGGCGCGGCCCCGCTGCGGTGGCGGCCCTCCGGTCAGGCTGCCCGTGCACTGCCACACGACCGACCGAACAGGGAGCGTGCCGGTGAGGTCCCGAGTCCAGATCCAGCACATCACGCCGATGGTGGACTGCGCCCGCTACGCGGCGAAGGCGGTCGTCGGCGACGACGTCATCGTCGGGGCCGACGTCTTCCGCGAGGGCCACGACAAGGTCGCGGCGGTCATCCGGTTCCGGGGTCCCGGCGACGAGGGCTGGAGCGAGGCGCCGCTGCGCCACGACGTCAACGACCGCTGGTACGGCCACTTCCCCGTCGACCGGGTGGGCGCCTGGCGCTACGGCGTCATCGCCTGGACCGACCACTACGCCAGCTGGCTGGACGGGCTGGTCAAGAAGCGCGCTGCCGGGCAGACCGACCTGGGGCTGGAGCTCGAGGAGGGCGCGCGGCTCCTGGAGCGCCGCCGCCGCAGGATCCCCAAAGCGGCCCGGGGCCTGTCGGACCGCACCGTCGCGACGCTGCGCGGCGACGATCCGGTGGGCACCAAGGTCGAGGCGGCCGGCGACCCGCGTCTGCTGGCGCTGCTGGAGCGCCACCCCGAACGGCTGGACGCGACCGTCAGCAAGCCCGACCTGCCCCTGTGGACCGATCGCGAGGCCGGCCGCTTCAGCGCCTGGTATGAGATGTTCCCCCGTTCGGAGGGCGCGACCGACACCCGTAGCGGCACCTTCGCCGACGCCGCCAAGCGGCTGCCGGCCATCGCCGAGATGGGCTTCGACGTCGTCTACCTGCCGCCGATCCACCCGATCGGACGCACCAGCCGCAAGGGCCGCAGCGGCCCGCACGACCTGTCGCCCGGTCCCCACGACCCCGGGGTGCCCTGGGCCATCGGCGGCCCGGAGGGGGGCCACAAGTCCGTTCATCCCGACCTGGGCACGATCGACGACTTCGACGACTTCGTCGCCGAGGCCCGCCGCCACGACCTCGAGGTGGCGCTCGACTACGCCATCCAGTGCTCGCCCGACCACCCGTGGGTGCGCGACCATCCCGAGTGGTTCAGGCACCGTCCCGACGGCAGCATCGCCTACGCCGAGAACCCGCCGAAGAAGTACCAGGACATCTACTCCCTCGACTTCGACACGCCCGACCTCGAGGGCCTCCGAGCGGAGCTCAAGAGCGTCGTGGACTTCTGGATCGACCACGGGGTGAAGATCTTCCGGGTCGACAACCCCCACACGAAGGCGCTGCCGTTCTGGGAGTGGCTCATCGACGCCGTGCACGCCGAGCACCCGGACGTGCTGTTCCTGTCGGAGGCGTTCACCCGGCCCAGGATGATGCAGGCGCTGGCAAAGCTGGGCTTCAGCCAGAGCTACACGTACTTCGCGTGGCGCAACACGAAACCGGAGCTCACCAGCTACCTGGAGGAGCTGGCCCACAGCGACATGGCCGACTACTTCCGGCCCAACTTCTGGCCCAACACGCCCGACATCCTCACCGAGTTCCTGCAGATCGGAGGGCCCCCGGCCTTCAAACTGCGCCTCGTGCTGGCCGCCATGCTGTCACCGGCCTACGGCATCTACTCGGGCTACGAGCTGTGCGAGCGGGAGCCGCTGCATGCGGGCAGCGAGGAATACCGGGCCTCCGAGAAGTACCGCTACCGTCCCCGTGACTGGAACCGTCCGGACTCTCTGGCCCCCTACATCACCAGGATCAACCGCATCCGCCACGAGCACCGGGCCTGCCGCTACCTGAAGAACCTGTGGTTCCACCATGTCGGCAACGACCAGATGCTGTGCTTCTCCAAGGTCGCACCCACGCGCACCGACCCCCTGCTCGCGGTCGTCAACCTCGACCCCCACCACGTGCAGGAGGCCACCACCTGGCTGGACCTTTGGCAGCTGGGTCTGGAGGACGCCGGTCCCTACGAGGCCCACGACCTGCTCACCGACACCACCTACATCTGGCGCGGTCCGGACAACTACGTCCGCCTCGACCCGCAGGTCGAGCCGGCCCACATCCTGCGGCTGCGCGCCCTGTAAGCCCCGGCAGGAGGTTTCGCCACACGTGACCCTGCCCAGCGACCCCCTGTGGTACCGGACCGCGATCATCTACGAGGTCCTGACCCGCGGCTTCTACGACTCCAACAACGACGGCACCGGCGACATCCGAGGGCTCACCGAGCGGCTGGACTACCTCGAGTGGCTCGGTGTCGATTGCGTGTGGCTGCTGCCGTTCTACGATTCGCCCCTGCGCGACGGCGGCTACGACATCGCCGACTTCCTCAAGGTGCTGCCCGAGTACGGCACCGTCGACGACGTCGCCGCGCTGCTCGAGGCTGCGCACGCCCGCGGCATCCGGGTCATCGCCGACATGGTCATGAACCACACCAGCGACCAGCACCCCTGGTTCCAGGAGGCCCGCCGGCCCGACTCACCGAAGCGGGACTGGTACGTGTGGAGCGACAGCGACGAGCGCTACGCCGACGTGCGGATCATCTTCCTCGACACCGAGAAGTCCAACTGGGCCTGGGATCCCGAGGCCGGCGCCTACTACTGGCACCGCTTCTTCGCCCACCAACCTGACCTCAACTACGACAACCCCGACGTGCGGGAGGCGATGCTCGACGTCGTCCGCTTCTGGCTGAACCTCGGTTTCGACGGCCTGCGCCTGGACGCGGTCCCCTACCTGTACGAGCGCGAGGGCACCAACTGCGAGAACCTGCCCGAGACCCACGCCTACCTGAAGCGGCTGCGCAAGACGGTCGACGCCGAGTTCGAGGACAAGATCCTGCTGGCCGAGGCCAACCAGTGGCCCGCCGACGTCGTCGACTACTTCGGTGACGGCGACGAGTGCCACATGGCCTTTCACTTCCCGGTCATGCCCCGCATGTTCATGGCACTGCGCCGGGAGGAGTCCCGACCGATCTACGAGATCCTCGAGCACACCCCGCCGATCCCCGACACCTGCCAGTGGGGCATCTTCCTGCGCAACCACGACGAGCTGACCCTGGAGATGGTCACCGACGAGGAACGCGACTACATGTACCGCGAGTACGCGCGGGACCCGCGGATGAAGATGAACCTGGGCATCCGCCGGCGCCTGGCCCCGCTGCTGGACGGCGACCGCGACGCCATCGAGCTGTTCCACGCCCTGCTGTTCAGCCTGCCCGGCACCCCGGTCCTGTACTACGGCGACGAGCTCGGGATGGGCGACAACATCTACCTGGGCGACCGCGACGGCGTCCGCACGCCGATGCAGTGGACCCCTGACCGCAACGCCGGCTTCTCCCGCGCCGAGTTCGCCCAGCTGTACCTGCCGCTGATCATGGACGTCGTCTACGGCTACCAGGGCCTGAACATCGAGGCCCAGCAGCGCCATCCCGGCTCGCTGCTGCACTGGGTCCGCAACCTGGTCCACGTGCGCAAGCAGCACCCGGTGTTCGGCACCGGCAGGTTCATCCCCCTGGAGCCCTCCAACGGCAAGTGCCTGGCGTTCCTGCGCGAGGACGGCAGCGACACCGTCCTCGTCGTCGCCAACCTGGCCCCGACCGCCCAGCCGGTCGAGCTTGACCTGTCGCGCTACTGGGGTCGGGTCCCCGTCGAGCTGCTGGGGGGAACCCACTTCCCGCCGATCGGGGAGCTGCCCTACCTGCTCACCCTGGGCGGTCACGCCTTCTACTGGTTCGGCCTGGTGGAGGGGCAACACTGATGACCAGGCTGGCGCACCTGGCCGCTGCGGCCGCCCGCTCGGCCATGGCCGATCAGCTGGTCGGCTGGCTGCCGCAGCAGCGCTGGTTCGCCGGCAAGGCCCGCACCGTCGCCGACGTCCAGGTCGCCGACCTGGCGCTGCTCGACGCCACCGCCGCCGACCTGCTCGTCGACGTCTACTACCAGCGCGGCGACCCCGAGCGCTACCAGGTGCCGGTGAGCTCCGCCGGCGGGGGCGGCGCGGTGGTCGCCCGTCTGGGCGACCTGCGGCTGACCGAGGCGACCGCCGACGAGCGAGCCTGCCGCCTGCTGGCCGAGCTGGCCGCCGCCGGGGGCCGGGTGCCCACCGCCGGCGGCGCCGCCATCGTGGGTCGGCCCGTCGCCGGCGGGGGACCCGCCGACCGGCCGCGGCGGCTGTCGGCCGAGCAGTCCAACACCTCGGTGGTCTTCGGCGACCGCCACATCCTCAAGCTGTTCCGCCGGCTGGAGCCCGGCGTCAACCCCGACGTCGAGCTCACCCGGGCACTCACCCGCGCCGGCTTCGCCCACACGCCGCCTCAGCGGGGCGCCCTGGAGCTGGAGGCCGCCGACGGCTCGACCACCACACTGGCGGTGCTCAGCGACTTCGTGGCCGGCGGACGCGACGGCTGGGCGCTGGCCTGCGCCGAGGTGGCCGCGCCCACCGCCGACAGCGGTCTGCTGGAGCGCCTGGGCGACCTCGGTGGCGCGGTCGCCGCGCTACACGAGACGCTGCGCGACGGCTTCGGCGCCACCCCCGCGGGACGCGACGACACCCGGGCGTGGGCGGCGACCATGCGCGCCCAGGCCGAACAGGTGCTGGCCACGGCCCAAGCCCGCGCCCCACAGGTCGCGGCGGCCGTGCTGGCCCGCCGCCAGGAGCTGCTCGACCGCCTCGGCGCCGCGGCGGTCGACGACGCCGGGCCGCTCGTGCGCATCCACGGCGACCTGCACCTGGGCCAGGTCCTGCTCGACCGCGACGACCGCTGGCAGCTGCTGGACTTCGAAGGCGAGCCGGCGCGCAGCCTCGCGGAGCGCCGCGCCCGGGCCACCCCGCTGCGCGACGTCGCAGGGATGCTGCGCTCGTTCGACTACGCTGCCGCGCACGCCTCCCACGGCGCCGTGCGCGACGCGGCGGCGTGGCGCGAGCGGGCCCGCGAGTGCTTCCTGCGGGGCTACCGGCAGGTGGCAGGACCCGCTGGGCTGCTCGCCAGCGAGCCCGCCGCCAGCACCCTGCTGGCGGCTTTCGAGCTGGACAAGGCGGTCTACGAGCTGGGCTACGAGCTGGCCAACCGCCCCGACTGGGTAGCGATCCCCCTGGGGGGGATCCTGCGGGTGCTCGACGGGGCCGCAGCGGGTAGTCCCATCCCGACCGTGTCCACACCGGCCGAAGGAGCAACCGTGGCTGCTGGACCGTCGTCGACGAACCGCCGCCCGGCCTGGCGTGCCCGGCCCGAGGAGGTCGAGGCCGTGCTGCGCGGCGAGCACGCCAACCCCCACGACCTGCTCGGCGTCCACGCCGTCGACGACGGCGCCGTGGTGCGCGCCTGGCGCCCCGGCGCCCAACAGGTCGAGGTCGTCGTCGACGGCCGTGACCCGGTCCCCGCCGAGCGCACCCACAACGGGGGCTTCTTCGAGGCACGACTGGACCAGCCCCCCCAGGCGTCGTCCTACCGGCTGCGGGTGGCCTACCAGGACGGTGCGACCTACGAGCTGTACGACCCGTACGCCTTCTGGCCCAGCCTGGGCGACGTCGACCTGCACCTCGTGGGCGAGGGGCGCCACGAGGAGCTCTGGCGGCGCATGGGCGCCCACGTCACCGAGGTCGAGGGCGTCCGGGGGGTCACGTTCGCCGTCTGGGCACCCAACGCCCGCAGTGTCCGCGTGGTCGGCGACTTCAACAGCTGGGACGGCCGGCTGCATCCGATGCGGCTGATGGGCAGCTCGGGAGTGTGGGAGCTGTTCCTGCCGGACGCCGGCTCGGGCGCGTACTACAAGTACGAGATCGTCACCGCCCAGGGTGATCTGGTCACCCGGGCAGACCCCTACGCCTTCGCCACCGAGGCCCCGCCGGGCACCGCCAGCCGGGTCTTTGCCTCCACCCACCACTGGGGCGACGCAGGCTGGCTGGAGGCCCGCCGCAGCGCCCAGCACGTCGACCGCCCCATGTCGGTCTACGAGGTCCACCTGGGCTCCTGGCGCCGCAACGACCAGGGCGAGCCCCTGGGCTACCGGGAGCTGGCGCACGCCCTGGGCGACCACGTCGAGGCGCTGGGGTTCACCCACGTCGAGCTGCTGCCGGTCGCCGAGCATCCCTTCGGCGGCTCCTGGGGCTACCAGGTCACCGGCTACTTCGCGCCCACCGCGCGCTACGGCACGCCCGACGACTTCCGCTACCTCGTCGACCACCTGCACCAGCGCGGCGTCGGCGTGATCGTCGACTGGGTGCCGGCGCACTTCCCCCGCGACGAGTGGGCGCTGGCCCGCTTCGACGGCACCGCGCTGTACGAGCACCTCGACCCCCGCCTGGGCGAGCACCCCGACTGGGGGACCCTGGTGTTCAACTTCGGGCGCAACGAGGTGCGCAACTTCCTCCTCGCCAACGCCCTGTACTGGATCGAGGAGCTGCACGTCGACGGGCTGCGGGTCGACGCGGTGGCGTCGATGCTGTACCTGGACTACTCGCGCGAGGAAGGCGAGTGGGTCCCCAACCGCTACGGCGGGCGCGAGAACCTCGAGGCGGTCGAGTTCATCAAGGAGCTCAACGCGGTCGTCTACGGGCGCAACCCCGGCGCGATGACCATCGCCGAGGAGTCCACCGCCTGGCCCGGCGTCAGCCATCCCGCCTACCTGGGCGGGCTGGGCTTCGGCTTCAAGTGGAACATGGGCTGGATGCACGACACCCTGTCGTACTTCGCCCACGACCCGATCCACCGCCGCTTCCACCACAACCAACTGACGTTCGCGCTGATGTACGCCTGGACCGAGAACTTCGTGCTGCCCCTGTCCCACGACGAGGTGGTCCACGGCAAGCGCAGCCTGCTCGACAAGATGCCCGGGGACCGCTGGCGCAAGTTCGCGAACCTGCGGGCGCTGTACGGCTACATGTGGGCGCACCCGGGCAAGCAGCTGCTGTTCATGGGCGGCGAGTTCGGCCAGTGGCGGGAGTGGAGCGAGCAGCGCCAGCTCGACTGGCACCTGCTGGAAGAGGCCGACCACGCCGGCATGCAGCGAATGGTCGCCGACCTCAACGCGGCCTACCGGCGCTTCCCCGCGCTGTGGCAGCACGACACCAGGTCCGAGGGCTTCGAGTGGATCGACGCCAACGACGCCGACCACAACGTCCTGTCGTTCGTGCGCCGCGGTCGCGAGGGACCGCCGCTGGTCTGCGTGAGCAACTTCTCGCCGCTGGTCTGGAGCGACCTGCGCTTCGGCCTGCCCCAGGCCGGCGAGTGGGACGAGGTGGTCAACACCGACGCGCAGGTCTACGGCGGCGGCAACGTCGGCAACTACGGCACGGTCGTGGCCGAAGCGCTGCCCTGGCACGGCCTGCCCGCTTCCGCCCACGTCGTCCTGCCGCCGCTGGCCACCCTGTGGCTGGCGCCGCGGGCCTGACTGATCGCCGGGACCGCCGCCCGACCCGGCCCCCCCGGGCCTGACCGCGTGCCATCCTCGGGCTTGCGGCCCCACTCGGCCGCCGCCTTCCCCGCGCAGCTGCTATGCTACCGCCGGTAGGATAGAGAGCGGAGGTTGGGTTGGCGCAGGAGCGTTCTGGTGTCCGTCCGACGCCTGTTGGCTGGAGGGCCTCGGTTCCGGGTTCAGGTGCCCGCAAGGCGAAGATCTCGGTCACGGTTGACGAGGAACTCTGGGCCGAGGTCCAGACCCTCGTCGACGAGCAGGACGCCGCCGCATCAGCCTCGGCAGCGGTCGAGCAGGCCCTGTCGCTGTGGGTGGCGAACCAACGGCTCGCGCACGCTCTCGAAGCCCTGTACGCCCAAGACCCCGCCTCGCGGCCGACCGACGACGAGGTGGCACGCGCCGCCGAGGCCCTGGGTCTGTGATCCCGGCCGTCCTCGATTCCGGAGTGCTGTCCGCCTGGGCCGCGGGAGACCGGCGCATCATCGCGGGCCTAGAAGCCGTGCGCCGCGCTGGCGGCTACGTGGTGGTTCCGACCGTGGTGGTTGCCGAGTCCACGACGGGTGTTCCAGGTCGCGACGCCTCCGTGAACCGGCGCGTCAAGGGCACGGTGCTCGATGTCTGCGACGAGCGCCGGGCACGACGAGCGGGGGCGCTGCGCTACGCATCGGGCGCCGCAGCAGACATCTCCGTGGTGGACGCGGTCGTCGCGGCCACCGGCGAGGACCTCGGGGCTCGCGTGCTCACCGACGACCCCATTGATCTGCGCCGTCTCGCGACGGCTAGCGGCCGGCTCGACGTCGTGGCCCTGGAAGACCTCGGGTAGCCCGCGCCCCTCTCCGCAGCGCGGTGGCGCTGCCGGGTGGTTAGTGCAGAACGCCCGAGCCTTTCGCCATCCCCGATCCCTGCCGGCCCGCCATTCCCCCCGGTCAGGGACCGCGTGCCACAGGGGAAGGCGACGGGCGGACAGCGTAACGGCCGGCTCGCAGTTCGGCGCCGGCGGCGGTGCAGGAGCCGAGGGGCTCGGCGTAGGCTGCCCTGTCGCGTCTGCGAACGTGATCTGCGGAGGTGACACATGGGATCGGCGGGCACGACGGGACTCACCTACGAGGAGCTGCAGGCGATCCCCGACGACCACTTCCGCCGAGAGCTCGTCGACGGCGAGCTGATCGTGCCCCCGGCCCCCGGCCGCCGACACCAGCGGGTGGTGGTCCGGCTGGCGGCGGCCTTGTGGGCATGGGTCGACGAGCACGGCGGCGAGGTCCTCACGGCGCCCGTCTGACGTCTACTTCAGCAACGACATCATGGTCGAGCCGGACGTGCTGGGGGTGCGGGCCGAGCACCTCGAGCCGTTCGATGAGCGCTTCCTGCGTCCCGCGCTCGCCCACCGCCTGAGGGGCGACCACTACGGGCGCCCGCGGATCGTGGCCTCCGGCCAGCTGCTGGGATCCGAGCAGCTTCCGGGCTTCGCGTCGGACTTGGCGCGGCTGCTGGCCCCGCCGCCGGCCTGAGCCCTGCGATCAGGCGGGCAGGCTCTAGCCTGGCGCCCGTGCCCAACCCTCGTCGCTGCCTGGTGGTGCTCGGCCTGCTGAGCGCCACAGCCTGCAGTGCGGCCGGCCCGCAGCCCAGCGCCCCGCAGACGGGTGCTGCGACGCCCGCGCCATCCCCGGCGCTATCGGCCGGCACCGCTACCGCCA
>DASZOD010000366.1:0-15903 GCA_035550935.1 Egibacteraceae bacterium
ACCTGGAGCTGTGGCGTCACACCGACAGCGACGACGACCGGCTGACCGACGAGGGGGTGCGGGCCGCCTTGGAGGTCGGCGGCCAACTCGAGGGCGGCTACGACGTGCTGGTCTCCTCGGGCGCCCAGCGGGCCACGCAGACGCTGGCGTGTCTGCTGGCCGCGCTGGGCCAGCGTGTGCCCCACGGCGCGGTCGTGGAACCGGGGCTGCGCTCGGAGGTTGAGGACCGCTGGAAGGCCGCCTACCAGAAGGCCGGCAGCGGCGAGCTGGACGCCTTCCGCTCCGCCGACCCGGAGCTGGTCGAGGAGGATTCGGCCAGGCTGGGGGCGGCTCTGCAGCGGGTGCTGGACCGCCTGCCCGACGGCGCCCGGGCGCTTGCGGTCGGCCACAGCCCCACCAACGAAGCCGCCGTGCTGGGGCTGACCGGCCAGACCGTCGACCCGATGAGCAAGGGCGAGGGCGTGCTCATCGTGGCCGAAGACGACCGCTTCCGGGTGCTGCCGCTTCCCTGAGGCCCTCCTTACGGGCTGGCCGCCACCTCCACCCGGAACGGCTGGACGAGGCGCAGGTACTCCCCGGTGTCGATCCTCATGGTCTCGGTGTGGCGGCCGTCGCGGAACACGATGTAGGGATCTGACGCCAAGGCCTCGTCGACGTACACGGGCACGTCGTACAGGTTGCCGAAGGGGGGCTGGGCGCCCAGCTCGCAGTCGGGGAAGGCGCCAGCGAACTCCTCCTCGGACGCCAGCCGCACCTGGGTCGCGTCCAACGCCACCCGGGCCTTGTCCAGGTCGACCTCCAGCGACGCTGGCACGACCACCATGACGAGACGGTCGTCGGCCATCAGCATGACGGGCTTGGCGACCAGCCGCCCCGGTACGTGCTCGGCGGCGGCCACCTCCTGGGCCGGATACACCAGCTCGTGCTCCTGAACCTCGTAGGCGACGTCGTTGTCCTCCAGGAACCGTCGCAACTTCTCGCCGGCCATGGGCATCACTCCTGTCGGGACCGCTCCGTAGCGTGGACGGTACTGCGCCGGGTGTCTGGGGGGAACAGTCCGGCGGCACGCCGACGCTGTTCGTGGAGGTGGGTGGGTGCGGCTGACCGCGCGAGTGCACCTGGTGGGCGGCGGCGCCTCCGGGTTCGACCTGACCGACCGCTGGGACGCCCACGCCTACCTCGTCGACGGCGGCGGCGGGGAGGCGGCCCTCGTCGACGCGGGCTGCGGCGGCGGCGTCGACATGATCCTCGCCAACGTCGCTGCGGCGGGCGTCGCGGCGGACAGCGTCCGTTTACTGCTGCTGACCCACGCCCATCCTGACCACAGCGGCGGCGCTGCGCGGCTCAAGCAGCGGCTGCCGCACCTGCAGGTGGTGGCGTCGCCGCAGGTGGCCCGGTGGGTGGCGACCGGCGACGAGCAGGCCATGAGCCTGGAGGCGGGCAAGCGCGCCGAGTTCTACCCGCCCGACTTTCGCTTCCCACCGTGCCCGGTCGACATCGAGGTGGACGACGGCGACCGCATCGACGTAGGAGGCGTGCAGCTGGAGGCGGCCGCCACGCCCGGCCATAGCGACGGCCACGTCAGCTACCTCGCCCGGGGCCGGCAGGCCACGGTGCTGTTCGGCGGGGACCTGGTGTTCTACGGGGGCCAGATCTCGCTGCTGCACACGTGGGACTGCCGCATCCAGGCGTACGCGTCGAGCATGGCCCGCCTGCGCGGAGCCGGCGTCGACGCCCTGCTGCCGGGCCACCACTCGCTGTCGCTGCACGACGGCCAGCGCCACATCGACACCGCCAACCGCCGGTTCGACCGCGGCTTCGTCCCGCCCAGCATCGTCTGACCAGGGCCTTGCCGAGCGCCGCTGTCGGGTAGACACGGCTAGGCAGGCCGCGACGAGCAGGAGGTTCGCAGGTGCAGGTCCCCGGCATGAGCGACAGCGAGGTAGAGGACTTTCTTCGGCAGGGCACCTGGGTGTCGAAGCTGGCGACCCACAACCCCGACGGCAGCGTGCGGATCACGCCCATGTGGTACCAGGTGACCGACGGGGTCATCCGCTTCAACACGTGGGAGAACACCGATGCCGTGACGAACCTGCGGCGCGACGCCCGAGCGTCGCTGCTCATCGACAACACCGACTTCCCCTACAAGGGGGTCCACTACGTGGGCGAGGCCGAGGTCGACGCCGAGGCCAGCCCGCCGGAGGCGATCGCGGAGATGTTCGCCCGCTACCGGGGTGGCTACGACCAGGCACTCGAGTACGCCAACCAGCTCGTCGCCGCCGGCGAGCGGGTGTTCATACGCTTCCGGCCCGCGGAACAGGTGACCTGGGACTTCTCGAAAGGCTGAGACTCGACAGAACTGGTATAAATAGGCCCAAGGCCGGTCTGTCGGGGCACCGGTCGGGTAGTTGCCCTGCTCAGCGTTGATTCCCTGATGGGACCTGGTACGTGCCAACCCCTCTCGTTGACCGCAACGAACGGCGCTGGCGGAGTCGGCCGCTGAGCAGCGCGTTGCTGCGGCTGGCCGGGTTCCTGGGGCCCGTCGCGGCGTCGGTGGCGGCGGCGGTCGCAGCGGCCCAGGCCTTGCCCGCACCGACCTCGCCGGTGACCACGGGGCTGTGGTGGGCGGCGGTGTTCGGCGTGGCCACCACCGCGCTCGTGGCGGCGGAGCGCGTGGGCCGCCGGCTCATGCCGCTGGTGATGCTGCTGGAGCTGACCATGCTGTTCCCGGCCCGGGCGCCGTCACGGCTGTCCCTGGCCCGGCGCGCCGGCTCGACCCGCCAGCTGCGGGAACGGCTGGACCGAGCCCGCGAACGCGGCCTCGAGGACGAGGCTGCCCGCGCGGCGGAGACCATCCTCACCCTGGTGGCGGCGCTGCAGACCCACGACCGGCGGACCCGCGGCCACGCCGAGCGGGTCCGCGTCTACACCGACCTGCTGGCCAGGGAACTGAAGCTTCCCGAGGCCGACCGTGACCGGCTGCGCTGGGGGGCGCTGCTGCACGACATCGGCAAGCTGGCGATCCCCACCGAGGTGCTGAACAAGCCCGCGGCCCCCAGCGATCAGGAGTGGGCCTCGCTGCGCCGGCATCCCGTGGTCGGCACCCGCCTGTGCGCGCCGTTGCTGCCCTGGCTGGGCGAGTGGGCGGCGGCCATCGCGCAGCACCACGAGCGCTACGACGGCAGCGGCTACCCCCAGGGCCTGAAGGGTCGGCAGATCGGGTTGGCCGCGCGCGTCGTGGCGGTGGCCGACGCCTTCGAGGTGATGACCGCCCCACGCCCCTACCAGCGGCCCATCGGCATCCCCGCGGCGCGCCGGGAACTGGCCCGCGGCGCCGGCGCGCAGTTCGACCCGCTGGTGGTGCGCGCGTTCCTGAGCCTGTCCACCCGTCGGCTGCGGCTGGTCATGGGTCCGGTGGCCTGGCTGGCTCACGTGCCACTGGTCAGGGCCACCACCGGTGTCCCGGTGCCGGGGGCGGCCGCCGCCGGCTTGACCGCCGCGCTGGCCCTCGGCGGCATCGTGGCCCCGCCGGCAGCGTCCTCTGGTCACCGCCCGTCGCTAGCGCCGCCCGCCGTCCGCGCGGACTTCGCCGGCCCCGGCCAGCAACCGGTGTCGCTGGGCGGGCTGCCGGCGCCCGGCAGGCCCGCGGGCGTCCAGCGCCTGGGTGCCCAAGCGCCCCACGGCCGCGCGGCCGCCAGGAGCCCATCACCGGCGGTCGGGCCTACCCAGCTCCCACCGGCCGCCGAGGCGACACCGCGCTCCGATCTCCTGCCGATGCCCGCGTCGCTGGAGCTGTCACCACCACCGCCGGGGCCGCCACCGCGCTTACCGCTGGGCGCGACCGACCCGACGCCACCGTGGCCGTCGGCCGCCGTGCCGGTGAACGAGGACGCCGTCGGCCGATCCGATCCCTCGGTCACCGCGCCATCCGTCGCGCCATAGGGCCCAGCCACGGCGACCACCCAGCGCGCCGGCGGATAGCCGCATGAGGGTGGTTGGCGCGGCTCGGACTCGGGGTCAGCGGATCCGCGGGCACGACCGGACGTCGCCGGCAACGGACCATCACCGGACCTGCCGGCCGGTCAGCCGGGCCGCCAGCAGGCCGGGCAGCCGGTCTCGGCTGTCGGCGGTGACCGCGATCGTCTCCACGTCCGGGCGGGCTTTGAGCGCGTCGGTGAACGGATGCGCGAAGGCGTGGACGGTGGCCACCACCGCCAGGTCACTGCCGAACAGCTGTCCCATGGCGTCGCGGAACGGCTGGGAGGCCAGCTCCATCCTGCCCAGCTCGTCGACGATCGCGACCCGGCACGCGCCAGGGTCGGCCTGCAGCGCGGGCAGCACCAGACGCTCGAAGGCGACCAGGTCCACGCCGTAACGCCCCACCTGTGGCGGCCCCGGGAAGTTCACGTGCGCCAGCAGCGCCCGCTGGCCGCCCAGCGTCTCGACCGAGAAGCCCACCCGACCGCCGTGCTCGCGGATCTCCTCGCTGACGAAGCCGCACACGGCCACGCCGGCCTGACGCAGCAGGATGGCCAGGCGCAGGGCGAGCGTGGTCTTGCCCACGCCCGGACGGCCTTCCAGCAGCAGCTTGTGGCCTACGGCTGGGGCTGGCACGTCGGGCACCACCAGGTCGAGCGGCCGGCGACCTTGTCGCGCCGCAGCGCGCTGTCGCAGCGGGGACAGGTCGGGTCGTCGGCGTCGCGGGCGTGGGTCAGCCACGAGGGCTTGCCGGGCACGTGGCCGGCCTCGACGGATGCTTCCAGCACCCGCTGCAGCGCGTCATGCAGGCCGGCCAGTTCCGCCTCGGACAGGTCGGCCACCGAGCGGGCCGGGTGGGTGTGTGCCTGCCACAGGGCCTCGTCGGCGACGAGGTTGCCCGCGCCGGCGAGGAGCGACTGGTCCATGAGCGCCGACTTCACGCCGCCTCGCCGGCCGGACAGCAGGTCGCTGAACCGGTCGCGGCCCAGCGACAGGGCGTCGGGGCCCAGCGGCCCGGTGATGGCAGGGATGTCGTCGTCTCCGCGCGCCAACCACACCCCGCCGAGCTTGCGCATCGCCCGGTAGCGCAGCTCTCCGGCGTCGAGCACGAAGACGACGCGGTCGTGCTCGTGGCGTTCGCCACCGGCGTCGGCCCAGTCCAGCAGGCCGGTCATCGCGAAGTGGAAGACGACGCTGGGTCCGTCGTCGGTCGGCGCGATCAGCCACTTGCCGTGCCGGCGGGCCTCGGCCAGCCGGCGCCCGTGCAGCGCCCGGCCCAGGCCCTGCGGGCTCGTGTTGCGGATCACCGCAGCGTCCGGGGCGGTCACCCGCTGCACCCGGCCGCCTGCGGCGTGCGTGTCGAAGAAGCGGCGGAAGCCCGCGACGTCGGGCAGCTCGGGCATCGGCGGGGCCTACCCTCTGGCCAGGCGGTGGACGAGGACGGTCTCCAGGCGGGGACGGGAAGCGGCGTGGGGGACCGCCCGTTCCAGCTCCAGCAGCGCGCTGCGACCGTCCAGCGTCAGGGTGGCGATCTGGTTGTTGAACACCGGACCCTCGGCGACCTCCCAGCGCAGCGCCGGGCGTGGCACGCCGGCTGCGCGGGCCAGCGCCCGGGTCAGCCAGGCCATGGGCCGCGACGCCGCCGCCTGGTAGGCCAGGCGCACCGCGGGCTCGACGGGGTTGCGCACCGGCGAGCAGACCGCCTGGTACACGGGGCTGGTCTCCGGCTCGGCCGCCGCCACCCGCGCCAGGTAGGCGTGGTGGACGTCCCCCGACAGCAGCACGATCGACGCCGGCGCGGCGCCGTGCTCGCCGGCGGCGACCTCGTCGACGAGCGCCGCCAGCCGGTCGAACGACGTCCCGAACGCCGCCCAGTGCTCCAGGTCGATGCCCTGGCGGACGAGCTCACCGACACGGGCGGCCGCCCGGCCCCACGCGCCGTCGCACACCGCCTCGTTCCAGGCCTCCAGGTGGTGGATGGCCGGCAGCAGCAGGTACGGCAGCGAGGTGGCAAGCAGCAGGTGGTCGTAGTCGCCGGCGACGTGGTCGTCCAGCCAGCGCCACTCCTCCTCGTCGAGCATCTCGCGCTGGTCGCCGGCCAGCACCCGCCCGCAGCGCGAGTCGATGACCACCAGCCGGCTGGCACCGAAGTCGCGGTGGTAGCTCCAGCGGGTGCTGGCGGGCTCGCGGTCGCTGCGCAGGGCGAACGGGCGCAGCACCGTCCCGGCGTCCTCGGCCTGCCGCACCCGAGCGTACAGCTCGTCGGTGGCCAGCTGGTCCGGCGACAGGTTGCCCAGGTGCTGGTACAGCCAGTAGGCCATGAGCCCGCCCACGATCCGCTCGTGCCACCACGGCAACGCGCGCATCCGCCGCAGCCAGGCGTGGGAGGTGTTCCAGTCGTCGTGGATGTCGTGGTCGTCGAAGATCATCGCCACCGACACCGTCGACAGCAGCCAGCGCACCACCGGGTCCGTCCAGGCTTCCTGGTACAAGCGGCTGTACTCCTGGAAGTCGGCGACCTCCTCGCCGGGGGGCTGGCTGGTGTCCCGACGGGAGCGGATGAAGTCGCGGGTGCCCGGGGAGGCGTCGTCGGCGTAGACCTGGTCGCCCAGCAGCAGCAGCGCGTCGGGCCACCGCTGGGCCGGCTCGCGCTGCATCCGCAGGGCGTACGCGTACAACGCGTCGATCTCGCGCCCGCAGGGATCCTCGCGGCGGGTCAGGGTCCAGGGCGGCTCGTGTGGCGCCGCGCAGCGACAGGAGCCGAACACCAGCACGAACGACCGCGCCGGGTCGATGGTGCGGATGGCGCTGGGGGGGTAGGGCCAGGGGGGCGGCGGCCAGACCGGCTGGCCGTCCAGGCGCACCGTGTACTCGTAGCGCTGACCGGGCTGCAGGCCCTCGATCACCACGAGCGCGTAGTGGTGGCCCTCGACGTGGAAGGTCGGCGATCGGTGCTCGAGCACCTCCACCTCGCAGGCGGCGTCGGTCTCGACCCACACGGTCGCGTCGGTCTCGCCGACGTGGCGCAGGCACGGTCCCAGCACCAGGTTGGCCATCACCGGGACCTTCCCCCCGTGGGGGGGTTATAGCCGGTGTCCCTCCGTGGGGAGATCACGCCGCCCGCGGCGCCGGCCGCCTTCTGCCGGCTGGGGGTCAGGCCTGTGAGGACGTCAGGCCTTCCCCGGCGTGGCGGCGCCCCCGTGCGCGCCAGGCAAGCACGACGCCCGCCGCAAGCGCGCCCGCGGCCAGGCTTCCCAGCCCCCAATCGGCGCCGGCCAGCTGCCAGCCCAAGGCGCCGTCAAACGAGTACTCGCCGGGGCCGGCGAAGGCGACCGCGGCGGCGCCCGCGATCATGGCCAGGTTGAACTCGAACCCGCCGTTGGTGTTGAAGAAGCCCTTGGGCCAGTGCACCACGGCGATGGCCGCCACCATGACGCCGATGACCGCGGCCGCCCCCAGCGGCGTGAGCAGCCCCAGGGCCAGCAGCAGACCGCCGCCGAACTCCGCCACGCCCACGAGGACCGCGTGTAGGCGCGCGGGCCTGAAGCCCAGAGATCCCAAGAACCCCGCGGTGCCTTCCAGCCTGTGGCCCCCGAACCACCCGAACAGCTTCTGAGCGCCGTGGGCCGCCATGGTCAGGCCCAGCACCGTTCGCAGCAGGAGCATGCCGATGGCCATCGCTGTCGCCTCCGAACAATGCTTGAGTAGCAGGAAGGTTCGCCACCTAATTGAACGCTGGCGGCGTCGACGGGTATTCCGCTGCCGGTGTGGCGGCTGCCGCCAGGGAACGGGCGCCCCCATGCCGCGCCACGCGGTCGGGGATCTGGCGGTCGCCGCCCAGCAGGATGTATCCGGCCCGTGCGGCTCGGTCGCGCCGGCCACGCGGAATGCCCACCCGGGCGACGATGTTGTTTGGGTCGATCGCTTGACCGCGGGCAGGAGGAGCCATGCCAGCCATCACCGTCGACAACCTGTTGGCACTGCCGCGGGTTCCGCTCACGGACCCGGCCGTGCAGCGGCCCCGCCCGGTCGTGTCGGTCACGACGGCGCCTGCTGGCTACGAAGGTGAGGGCTTCCCGGTGCGGCGTGCGTTCGCCGGCGTGGACCTGCGGGTGTTGGACCCGTTCGTCCACATGGACCAGATGGGCGAGGTCGACTACGGCCCGGGGGAGCCCAAGGGCACGGCGTGGCACCCCCACCGCGGCTTCGAGACCGTCACCTACATCATCGACGGAGAGATGGCCCACCAGGACTCCAACGGCGGGGGCGGGCTGATCACCAACGGCGACACCCAGTGGATGACCGCGGGGGCCGGGATCTTGCACATCGAGGTGCCGCCCGAACGCCTCGTCATGAGCGGAGGGCTGTTCCACGGCTTCCAGCTGTGGGTCAACCTGCCCAGGACACGCAAGCTGGCCGCGCCGCGTTACCAGGACATCCGCGCCAGCGGGGTGGGGCTGGTCGCCTCAGCCGACGGCGGGGCGCTGCTGCGGGTCATCGCCGGTGACGTCGCCGGACACGCCGGCCCTGGGATCACCCACACTCCGATCGCTCTGGTGCACGCCACGCTGGCCCCGCGGGCGTCGCTGACGCTGCCCTGGCCCCGGGACTTCAACGCCTTGGCCTACGCCCTTGCCGGTCGCGGCGGCATCGGCACCGAGCGCCGGCCGTTGCGCGGCGGGCAGCTGGGCGTCTTCGGCCCCGGGGAAACGCTGACGATCAGCGCTGACGCCACCCAGGAGTCGCGCGCCCCCAACCTGGACGTGGTCATCCTCGGTGGCCAGCCCATCCGCGAGCCCGTCGTCGCCTACGGCCCCTTCGTCATGAACACCAAGGCCGAGGTGCTCCAGGCCTTCCAGGACTTTCAGGCGGGCCGCCTCGGTCGCATTCCCGCCGCCCACACCGACGTGCGCGGCGACACCACCGAGAGCGCTCCCCCGGCCACAGGCGCCGAGGGAGGTACTGGCTCTCGGGGGTCGCGCTGATTTCCCGGCTCCCACCAGGCGCGGCCGCCAAGGTCGGGGCCGCCAAGGCCGGGGCTGTCAGGGCCGGGGCCGCCAAGGCCGGGGCCGTCAGGGCAGCAGCCGGTAGAAGCGCCAGAAGTCGTGTTCGATCGGCAGCACGTCGACCCGGCCGAAGCCGGCCTCGCGGGCGTACGCGCGGACGGTGTCGGGTCGGAGGACCGTGCCAGTGCCGGCGGAGTCCTCGTCGAGCATGCCGACGGCCAGGCAGTGCAGCACGCTCCAGCCGTAGTTGAAGCGCTCGATCTCGTCCCCGGGCACGGTGAAGCGCTCGGCCACCCGTTCGTCGGCGACCACGACGCTGCCCTCCTCGGCGAGGCTGTTGCGCGCCGCGCGCAGCGCCTCGACGGGGTGGTTCATGTCGTGCAGGGCCTCGAAGATGGTGACCAGGTCGTAGCGGCCGCCCAGGTCCGGGCGGCTGGCGTCGTGGACCGCCGGCCTGACCCGGTCGGACAGGCCAGCCGCGGCGACGTTGCGCCGGGCGCTGTCGATCGAGGCGGCGTCGACGTCGAGGGCGTCAACCGTGACGTCGGGGTAGGCGCGGGCGATCGCGATGCTCGACCAGGCCGTCCCGCACGCCACGTCGGCGACCCGGGCGGGCGGCTGTGCGCGCAGGCGGGCGTCGACCTCGGGGATCGAGCCCAGCCAGTCCGCCATCAGGTTGACGAACTGCGGCCGGTTTATCGCCGCGATCCCTTCGCGCGTGTCGGCGCCGTAGGCCTCGTAGGGCACTCCCTGACCGGTGCGGTACGCCTCCAGCAGGGTGTCCATGGGCCCCAGCACGCCGATCACCAGCGTCGCGAGCGGGGTGAGCAGGTTGAGGTCCTCCTCGTCGACCAGCACGGGCCGGTGGGCGGCGGGCAGGCCGTAGCGGCGCTGCCCGGGCGCGGCCTCCGGGTCGTCGACGCCGAGGAACCCGGCGGTGGCCTGCTGCTCCAGCCACTCGCGCACGTAGCGCTCGGCGGTGCCGGTACGGGAGGCCAGCTCGCCCGCCGTGGCGTCCCCGCCGTCGGCCAGTGCACGGTAGAGACCGAGCCGGCCGCCGATGTGGACGGAGGCGATCTCCAGGGTGCCGAGCGTGGCCGCGAACAGGCGCTCGACGAGCGCGTCGGTCGCGCTGGCATTTGGCGACTCGGCGTTGACTGGAGCCTGCTTCTGCGCCGGCAGGTCGGCCGTGGTGTCCTGACTCATCGTGGTCCTCCTTCGGGTTTCGGCGGACAGGGCCGCGCGGTGGAAGAGACGGGTGACTGTCCGTTCCCAACCTGAGGCCTCACCCTGTGTGGGATGAGTCCCCGCCCGGTCGACATGACTGCACGCTACGCGCGTGACCGCGCGGGGACTTCGCCCGGACGGGCCAATCCCCGGGCGGGAACCAGGATGGCCGGATGTGGCTATCGTGAAAATCCGCTCCAGGCCAACGGGCGGCTGGGTTCATGCGAGGTCGGCCTTCGCCAGGGCGACGACCTGACCTGACCCTTCGAGCCTCAACCCTCACACGTGGCCGATCCGGGCAGCCGGCTGCCTGAATCGGCCACGTGTGTCATCGTGCAGTCATGGGGGGATGCGGGCCAGGGCCACGGTCGGTTTCGTGCATCTTCAGTGGTCCGAGGTGGTTCCGCCAGGGGCCATGACTACAAGGCGAGCCCGTGCCGGCCGGCGAGCGAGGCGGCGGCCGCTCGAGTGGCGATCTGCCGCAACTGTTCCAGCGCCTCGTTGGCGCGGTCGTGGCTGCCCAGCTGGACGTGTGCCCGCACTGCGAGCTCCGGCCCCGCCGACCGCTCCATCCGGTTGGGATCGGGGAAGCGCCTCAGGAAGCGGTCGGCCAACTCCGCCGCTTCCTCGGGCGGCCGCGGTCGAGGGCGAGCGCGGCCCGGCCGAGCACGGCGAGGGAGTTGCCTTCGCAGCGGGCGAACAACGCCTCGGCCTCATCCAGCCGAACTCGCCCATGCGCCTGCACCACTGTGCGGCCCGGTCGTAGTCACGGACCTGTTCGCAGGCGGCGATCATGTAGCAGCAGGCCCAGGCCACGCAGACCAGGATCTTCGCCTCTCCGGCCAGCGCCGCCGCGGTCGCCTCGTCCAGACGCCGCATGCCCTGGCCCAGCTCGCCGTCGCTCACCAGCGCCAGCCCCTCATGGGCCAGGCCGACCATCTCCAGCTCGGGCACGCCGAACCGGCGACTCAGCTCCACGGCGTACGCGCCCAAGCGGCGGGCGGCGGCGGGGTCCTCGCCGATGATGATCGACGCCTCGTGGACCGCGAGCCGGCCGTGATCGGGTACTGGCTCCAGACCGTCGAGCAGGCGGTGGGCACGCTGCGGCCAGCCGTTGGCGACGGCTGGCTCGCCACGGAAACTCCAGGCAATCGGCGGCCAGCCAGGCCGCGACCCGTGCTGCCGAGGAGTCGTCGCCGCGCTCGCGGTAGAGACGGTAGGCCCGTGCGCGCGCGTCGAAGGTGAGCCGGTCGTCGTCGAGGAAGTACCCGGCCCAGCCCAGGCCCTCGAGCGCGTCGGGGGCCTCCCCGCCGGTCTGGGACTCCTCGAAGCCGGCCCGCGCGCCCTGCCCGTCGCCCTCGCTCGGGGCGCGCCGGCCTGCCCCCAGCAGGTCCGGGCCCGTCCCCACGCCCGACCAGCGTCGTAGTCTGTCAGCTTCCGCGGCGACAGCCGCAGCAGGATCGCGACGTCGCCCCACAACGCGTGCGGCACGGTCATGAACCGCAGCCCGCCCGGAGGCTTCCCGCCCGCGCCGGAGATGGGAGATCAGCCACCATCAGAGGGTTCACGCCACCTGGGGAAGGCTCTGCGTGGCCCTGCCCGAAGGACGGGTTGGTCGGGTGTCGATTCCTGGCTGCGCCGTTCGTCGTAGAGGTGGGGGCCGGGGCAGGCCCGGCGCGCCCACCGAGAGAGGAGCAGTGACATGCCCGAGTACCTGTTGTCGGTGCACATGGTCGAGGGCGAGGAGCCGCCGAGCCCGGAAGCGATGGAGCAGGCCTACAAGGACGTCGATGCGCTCAACGACGAGTTGAAGCGGCAAGGGGCCTGGGTGTTCGCCGGCGGCCTGCACCCGCCGGAGACGGCCACCGTGGTGCAGCTGCGCGACGACGAGGTCCTCACGACCGATGGACCGTTCGCCGAGACGAAGGAGCACATCGGCGGGTTCTGGGTCATCCAGGCCCCCGACCTCGACGCGGCGTTGGACTGGGCTGCCAAAGCGACCAGGGCTTGCCAGGCCCCCGTTGAGGTGCGTCCGTTCCAGGACGAACCCGAGGCCTAAGCGGTTGGGTTCCTTCGAGGCCACCGAGCTCGGCCGGGTTTTTCGGGAGGAGTCCGGCCGGGCGGTGGCAACGCTGATCCGCGTCTTCGGCGACATCGACCAGGCCGAGGATGCGGTCCAAGAGGCCTTCGCGGTCGCCGCCCAGCGGTGGCCGCAGGCGGGGGTCCCGCCGAATCCGGGCGGGTGGCTCACGACCACGGCGAGGAACCGGGCCATCGACCGGCTTCGACGCGAGGCCAGGCGCCACGACCGCCACGCGGAGGCCATGCGGCTCATGGTCTCGGATCTGGCTGCAGAGGAGGTCGGACCCGTGCGGGACGACCAGCTCCGCCTCATATTCACGTGCTGCCACCCGGCGCTGGCACGCCATGCCCAGGTGGCGCTGACCCTGAGGCTGCTCGGCGGACTGCAGACACGCGAGATCGCGCGCGCCTTCCTGGTCGCCGAAGCGACCATGGCCCAGCGACTCGTGAGGGCTAAGCGCAAGATCCGGGCAGCCAGGATCCCCTACCGCGTCCCCGACGAGGCCGAGCTCCCCGCTCGTCTGCGCTCCGTGTTGGACGTCCTGTACCTCGTGTTCAACGAGGGCCACACCGCTTCGGGCGGTGAGGAGCTGATGCGCCCCGACCTGTGTGCGCAGGCGATCCGGCTGGCCAGGCTCCTGGCCGAGCTGATGCCCGACGAGTGCGAGGTCCTGGGGCTGCTGGCCCTCATGCTGCTGACCGAGTCCAGGCGGGAAGCCCGCACCGACCCCGACGGATCGCTGGTGCTCCTGGCCGACCAGGACCGGACCCGTTGGAATCGACAGCTGATCGAGGAAGGCCAGGCACTGGTGCGGGCATGCCTGCGACGCAACATGCCGGGCCCCTACCAGATCCAGGCCGCGATCAACGCGGTCCACAGCGACGCGCTGGCGGCATCCGACACGGACTGGGGTCAGATCCTCCAGCTGTACGACCAGCTCGCCGCAGTGACACGCAGTCCCATCGTGGCCCTCAACCGAGCCGTGGCCGTGGCCGAGGTCGAGGGTCCGCACGCCGCGCTGGCCGTGGTCGACAGCCTGGACCTGGGGCAGTACCACCTGTTCCACGCCACCCGCGCAGAGCTGTTCGAGCGGCTCGGCCGGTCCACCGATGCGGCCGAGGCGTACACGGCCGCACTCGCCCTCACGTCCAACGCCGCTGAACGTCGCTTTCTGGAGCGGCGCCGCAACTCGGTCGGCACCGGCTGATGCCCGACGGTGGACGCGGAGTCCCGCTGTCACAGGACGGCTGACAGCAAGCCAACCGAAGGAGACGATCGAACTCTCCCGCCGAGGCCGTCCTTGCGGGCGAAGGACCGCATCCCCGTCCCGGGGGCCGCGAAGGGGAGGTCTCACCGGCTCAGCCGATGTCCGATGGGTCGTCGGGTCGCGCCTCTGAGATTGGCGGCCACCCGCAGGTTCACGGGCGTGGCGCTAATCTTCGAGCCGGCGGGATATCACTCGGTTGCCGTGCCGCTTGCGACTGGCCAGTAGCGGGCGTTGTTTCATGCTTCGCGTCGAGGGCGTGGAACCGCCGACGTTGCTGTCAGCTCAGAAGGCGACAGTGGCCTCGTTGGAACAAATGGTCGTGCCCGCCTCGCACACCTTGTAGGTGTACGAGCCGGCCCCCTTGGCGCCGATGTCGTCGGTGTAGGCCCCGTCGTTGGCGGTGGTCGCGATCACGGCGCCGTCGCGGTAGACGTCGACGTTGGTCGAGGTGGCGCCTTGCCAGGTGAGGTCGGCGTGCTGCACGCCCTTGACCTTGTAACCGGCGGCGTCAAGCGCAAGGGCAGCCGGGTCGCCGCCGCCGTCGCCGTCCCCGCCGGACACGAGCGCCGGGTTGTAGACGTTCGAGTCGCCGACGCCGAGCAGGGGCTCCTTCATTCCGTCACCGGAGTCGTCGCTCCAGTCAAAGTTGCCGCTGTCGACGATCGTCTGGCGGATCGCGGCGACGTCGGTGTCGTCCTGCGGATCGTTGTCGCCGCTGGCGAGTAGGGCCGCCGCGCCGGCCACGTGCGGCGAGGCCATCGATGTGCCGCTGATCGTGTGGTAGCCGCCGTCGTTCCAGGTCGAACGGATACACACGCCGGGCGCGGCGGCCTCGACCAAGGCCCCGAAGTTGCTGAAGCCCGCCAGCGTGTCGTCCTCGTCGGCGCGGCACGTGGGCGCGCCGACCCCGCCGGGCTCGCCGTCGAAGTCGGCCAGGGCCGACACCGTGATCACGTCAGGATGGTTGGCGGGAGAGAAGGTCTCGGCGTCGGCGTCGCTGTTGCCGGCGGCGACCGCATACGCCACCCCGGCGTCGACCGACGCGGCGATCGCCTCGTCCATCGCCTGGCTGGTGCACTCGCAGCCCAGGCTCATGTTGGCCACCTCGATCGTGGCGGCCCGTTCGGTGACGTAGTCGATGCCAGCGACGATCCACGAGATGTAGCCGCTGCCGTCGGCCCGCAGCACCCTCACCGCGTGCAGCCGCGCACCCGGCGCGACGCCCACCACGCCGCTGCCGTCGTCGAGCGCGGCGACGCTGCCAGCCACATGGGTGCCGTGGCCGTTGTCGTCGTCGCCGCCGGTGCCGCAGCTGGCCGTCAACGGGCTGCCGCCCGAGCAGTCGGTTGACGCCACGACGTGCAGGTCGGCGTGGTCCAGATCGATGCCGGTGTCGATGACCGCCACGTCGACGTCGACACGGAAGTCGTCGCTGCCGTCGATGTCGATCTCGGCGTTGTCGTCGGCAAAGACCCGCTGCACGCCGGTGGGCGTCTCCTGGGAATAGGTGTGCGCGAGCAGGTCGAGCTCGACGAAGCGCACCCGGCGGTCGCGTTCGATGCCGGCCAGCGACGAGCGTGGGAACTCCCCGGCGAAGCCCTTCAGGGCATGCTCGTAGACGAACGTCACCCGCCCGCCGTGGCGCCGCTCGAAGTCGCGGGCGGCGACGTGCGGATCCTGCACGGTGTCGTGGAAGCCGACCACGATCCGCTCGCGCTGCTGGACTTCGGCGGCGGCGGTGGGCATCGCCACCGCGAGGGTGAGCAGCAGTGCGAGCACCGCAGGAACGGCGAAACGGCGTTGATTCATGTATGACTCCCCGTGACCGATGTGGGCGAGAATGTACCATCGTCGTGGCGGGCCGACTGGGATCGCCTAGCGCCCAAGTTCGGCTTTGACCGCCAGCCTTTGGGTGCCGCCGGCTGCGATCGCGACCACGTCGCTGACGGCACTGCACAGGGTAGGGAAGGTCGTCTCGATCTGCCCGAGGCCGAGTCCGCGCTCAACACAGAACCGGCCGAAGTTCAGCCAAGTCGTAGGCGTAGGCGTAGGGTCGCCGCGGCGAACCCGCGCGTGACCAGATGAGCCAAGAACGCATTGGCCGGACCACTGGCCACGGATCCTCAAGCCGCCAGCCGTCCTCCGAGCGAAGCACCGTCAACGCCGTCACTGGCTTCTCCTCCACCGGCTGTGGCGTGGGCACGTCGCAGGCGACGACGGCAAGCTCCGGGCGGGCGTTGAACGCCTCCACGGCCTCTCGGTAGGGCGGGCGGGGCTCGCCGGTTCGCCGGTGCCCAGCAGGCAGTCCACCCCGACGTCGGCGCCCTCCAGGGCGTCGGCGA